>CAUJGC010000594.1 GCA_963169075.1 Myxococcota bacterium | reverse complement strand
CCGTGACGGGGGGGCACCGACCTCCCTCGCTGCGCTCGCTCGCCACCCGTCGCCCCCAGCGACCCGTCGGTGTCCCCCCGTCACGGGGGGGACCGGCCCCGTTCCGCCGATGAAGCGCAGCGAAGTCGGCGGTTACGGGGCCGGGGGGGTTGCCGTCACGGGGGGGACCGGCCCCGTTCCGCCGATGAAGCGCAGCGAAGTCGGCGGTTACGGGGCCGGGGGGGTTACGGCGCAGCGGGGGGCGGCTGCGAAGTCCTGAGCGGTGCGCGGCTTCTTGAGGTGGAGGGTGTCATAGCAGACGAGGTCGCAGATGAGGCGGAGGATGAGGCGGAGGTCGCTCGGGTCTCCTTGGAGCCTCGCAGCGCCCTGAGCGCCAGGACGCTGCGAGGCTGGTCCTATCCGCGTCGCCGCAGGAGGAGGAGGCCGAGGAGGCCGAGGAGGGCCGCGCCGGTCAGGGGGTTGCGCTCGCCGGGGGCGACGGCGCAGACGCCTTTGCTGGCGACCTGGACGGCGTTGCCGCCGCCGCCAGTGTCCTCGTCCTTGTCGTCGATGCCAGAGTCGGGGAGGGGGCCGGCGTCGGGTCGCGAGGAGTCGGCGTCGGGCTGATCCGGCGTCGCGGCGTCCTGCTGGGGGGTGTCGGCGTCCTGTTGAGGCGTCTCGGCGTCGTCGGGGGCGGCGTCGGGGGCGCCCGCGTCGGGCTCTTCGACGGGGAGATCGAGGCGTTCGAGGCGCACCGCGTCGGCAGGGATCTTGGGCATGTCGGCGCTGGTCTCGCCGGTGTTGTCATAGACCGCGACCCACTGATCCTGCCCGGCGGCGAAGGCGAACTCCCCCAGGGGGTGCCAGCCGTCGGGGAGGGCGCTGATGTCGATGACCTGGGTGTCCTCGACGCCTGCGTGGCGGACGGCGTAGCGGGTGCGGGTGGAGTTGGCGTAGGCGGCGGTGATGTAGACCGAGACGCGGTAGCGCCCTGCCTCCTCCAGCGCGACGCCCCAGCGGGCCCAGTTGGAGGGGTTGGCGCCGGTGAAGCCGTTGGTCCAGAAGAGGTCGCCGCCGAAGCCTGCGTCGGTGACGGGGCGCCAGTACTGGGCGTTGCCGAACTTGGCGAAGCAGCGGCTGGTGTTGTCGATGGTGCCGCCCTCGGGGCCGAGGAGCTGGCAGGGCTCGGCCGGGGTGCCGAGCAGCTCTTCGTAGGAGCGCACCAGCGACATGTAGGTGGGGACGTAGACGGTGCCGAGGCCCGAGACGGCCTGCTGGAGATCGTAGTGGAGGTGGACGGTGGTGGGGGTGCCGCCGAACTCGTTGGAGACGCGCCCCATGCGGTCGCCGCGCTGGACGGTCTGGCCGACGCTCACCTGGAGGGAGCTGTTGGCCATGTGGAGGTAGCGGTGGAGGGTGCCGCTCTCGCCGCGGAGGCTGACGGAGTAGGAGCCGATGTTGGTGATGGTGCCGTTCTCTGCGGCCACCGCCCAGTGGGTGTTGGCGGTGCAGGAGGCGGCGCGGATGTCCTGGCCCTGGTGCCCTGTGCCGGAGGGGCAGAGGGGCATGGTCCAGGAGCGCGGCTCGCAGTAGTTGTCCCACCAGGGGTAGGAGAAGTTCTGGGCGTCGCACTGGGAGCCGCCGCCGCCCTGGGAGCCGCCGCGCCCGTAGACCTGGGAGTTGGCGTAGGCGGGGGACTCCTCGATGGGGAAGCGCATGCCGGGGACGTAGACGGTCTCGTCGCTGCGGCCTGCGCTGCCGGCCTGGAGGGTGCCCGGGGGGCTGTAGGAGAACTCCTGGGCGCTGGCCGGAGCGCTCGCGGCGCTCGCCGCGACAAGCGCGGGGAGGAGGACGAGGAGGGTGCGCGTAGCCTTCATGGACGACCTCCCATGAGCGCGAGCTGTCCAGCGATCTTCAGGGCGTGCTCCGGGTTGTCACAGCGGGCGTCGCCGCCGGGCTGGGCGCACTCGACATCCAGGGTGTAGTGGACCCCGTAGCGGGTGAAGGCGACGGTGTAGATGCGGTGGGACTCGGAGATGCGGAGGGCCGTGGGGTCGGCCTCCTTGCCCAGCTCCTCAACGAGGTCGGGGCGCTGGATCTCCTGCGTCTCGGCGTGGATGGCGACGTGGAGGCCCTGGCTGTCTCCGGAGGCGGCGTACCAGCCATCGCCGGTGACGAGCTGGAGCGAGGCGAGGAAGGCGTCGTCGCTCCAGAGGAGGGCGGGGACGCGGAGGGCGTCCAGGCGCGCCTGATCCTTGGGGAGGAGGGCCGGGGAGGGGTTGCGCTCCGCAGCAGCCGTCTCCCAGTCGATCTGGACGAGGCGCCGGGCGGGGAGGCTCTCGGCGCGCTTGGCCTGCTCCTCGAAGATCGCGTCGGGATCGGCGGCCTGGAGGGTGGCGGTCTGTGTGGGGGTGGGTGGGGCGGGTGGGGGCTCGGTGGCCGTACACCCTGCCACGAGGAGCGCCCCGACGAGGAGGGGCGCGAGCGCGGAGGAGCGGATGAGCATGGGTTGGAGCGTCTCCTCTGGGGTTGGGCTGCGCCGCGGCAGGGC
>CAUJGC010000593.1 GCA_963169075.1 Myxococcota bacterium | reverse complement strand
GAGGTGGCGAGCGAGCACAGCGAGCGAGAGGTGGCGAGCGAGCGCAGCGAGGCGAGCAGATGGCGAGCGAGCGCAGCGAGCGAGGTCGGTGTCCCCCCGTCACGGGGGGGACCGGCCCCGTTCCGCCGACGAAGCGCAGCGGAGTCGGCGGTTACGGGGCCGGGGGGGTTGCCGTCACGGGGGGGACCGGCCCCGTTGCTCCTGTGAAGCGCAGCGGAGCAGGAGCTTACGGGGCCGGGGGGGTCACACCCGCCACGGCCCCCCGTCAAACGAGCAGCCGTCCGCCAGGGTGACCGGCCCAGGCGGGCGGAAGGGCTCAATGACGGCGTCGTTCTCGATGATGATGCGGGCGCCGAAGGTCACATCCCCGCGCACCTTCAGGCTGCGGGCACGCCAGAGCGAGGGCGGCCCCTGAGGGAAGCGCGCCTCCAGATCATCGATGCGGCGGTAGTAGGCGGGGTCGAGGTCCACGGTGAGGTCGGGGTAGCGGCGGTCGGGGGACGGGACGACGCGGTGGTCGTCGGTGAGGAGGTAGGCGTCGGAGCGCACCGCCAGCAGGTCGCCGGTGGTCTTGACCGGGGCGAAGCGGGTCCGGGGCACCAGGATCGCCGCCGCGCCCGGGAAGACCTCGATGGCGGCTCCCATGGCCGTCTCCAGCTGGTAGACCGGCGGGCTCTGGGGATCGCGAGGGTCCAGGGTCTTGGCGTTGCGGATCAGCGGCAGCCCAAGCACGCCGTCGCAGGCGTCCAGGCGAGCGCGGAGGGCGTGGAGGTCCAGCCAGATGTTGTTGGTGTTGAAGGCCGTGTGGCGGGTGATGTCCTGGAAGGACTCCATGTCCTCCGGGGGGCACTGGGCGCTCTCCCGCAGGAGGAGCTGCCCGTCGCTGCGGCGCACGGCCAGGTGGCCGCCCTTGCGGTCGGCAGGGGTCCGCGCCGTCACCTCCATCACGAAGGGGAGGCCGCGCTCCACCATGAAGCCCAGGAGCGCCGGGTCCAGCGTCGCGCCCAGGTTGTCCGCGTTGGAGACGAAGGCGTAGCGGTAGCCCGCCGCCAGGAAGGCGTCCAGCGCCCCGGAGGTCACCAGCGCCGTGTAGAGATCGCCGTGCCCCGGCGGGCACCACGCCAGCTCGGGATCGTCCGGCCAGACCAGCGGCGCCAGCGCGGCCTGGCTGACCTTGGGGACCTTGTGCTGGCAGAAGTCCAGCGGGAGCGGCCCCTGGCCCAGCGTCGGGTAGCGCGCCCCCAGGAAGGCCAGGGTGTCCTCCTGGGTGCTGAAGCTGTCCATCAGGACCAGCGGCACCCCCGACGCCAGGCTCTGGCGCGCGATGATGTCCAGGAAGGTCAGCTCGCCTCGCACCTTCAGGAGCGACTTGGCCTGCTCCAGCCCCATGCTGGTCCCCAGGCCGCCGTTGAGCTTGATCTGGAGCGCCTGCGGGAGCGCCGCGCGCCCTGCCGCCTCCGCCGAGGCCCCCAGCTCCTCCGCCCGCGGGAGATCCCGGGCCGGCAGGAGGTCCGCCTCGGGGATGAGCCCCGTCTCGCCCGAGGCGAGCTGCTCCAGCGCGTGGCGGAAGGTCCGGATCACCAGCTCAGGCAGGCGCTCGGCGCGCATCAACGCTTCAAAGGCGGCGTAGTCGGGGGTGGGCATGAGCGACCTCGTCCTGGGGGTTGAAGGGGTGACGCCTGCAGCGCCTCCGTGGTATCACCTCGGCGTCTGCTTGGGAAGCGCCGCGACATAGCGAAGCCTCTGCGCCCTGCAGCCTGACCTGCCGAAGCCTCTTCGGAGATCATAATGACTCACCGAAGCCTCCTCACCGCCCTGGGCTTGAGCTTCCTGACCGCGTGCTGCGGCGGCGCCGCCGGGCAGCTCCAGCGCGTCGAGCCCACGCCCCACTTCATCGCCTCCTCGGAGGAGATCCTGGCCGACGTGGCCGGGAGCGGCTGGGTCCGCCTCCAGCTCAACGGGCAGCGGGAGACGCCGCTGGGGCGGCCCGGGCTCTACCTCCTGACGGCCACCCACGACCTCCAGCGCCGGGTCTTCTCCGACAGCCAGACCCACCTCTGGATCGCCCAGGGCGACGGCCCCCCCGTCCGCGTCCCTGCCCTCGACGGACGCCTCAGCGAGGTCGCGATCTCGCCTGACGGCCTCACCCTCGCCGCGACCCGCCACGCGGACTTCGATGACCCGCTGCGCGCCGACGAGGACGACGACGGCCTCTGGCTCATCACCCTGCCCACCCTGGAGGTCCGCGCCCTGCCCCCGGTCCAGCAGGCCCGCGTCCACAGCCTCCGCTGGACCGCCGACGGCGCGGGCGTGGCGATGAGCTACAGCGACGGCGCCCGCGTCTTCGTCGCCCTCCCCGGCGGCGAGCGCACCCCCTGGCCGCCCGAGACCGAGGGCGACCCCGCCCCCCTCTGGAGCGCCTTCACCCCACGCGGCCAGCCCTCCCCCCGCTGCGAGGCCACCGGCGACACTCTCGAACCCCTGGGCTGGCGCGGCGATCAAGGGCTCGCCGTCCGACACCCCGACGGCTCCCTCACCCACCTCGTCGAGATCGTCGGGCGCGAGCGCGGCTTCCACGACTACCTCCCCACCCTCGACGGCTTCTTCTTCTCCGCCTCCTGCGAGTACGCGATCTTCAACGCCGACATCCAGGGCGGCGGCGGCCTCTACGTCGTCGAGATCGCCTCCCGCCGCGTCGCCCACATCGCCCACGCCGGGCAGGCCTGGCCGACCCCCTCGGCGCCGAACCCGCCGCCCTCGCTGCGCGCGTGCGGCGGACCGGCGCCGGCTCCCCCCGTGACGGGGGAGCACCGCCGCTGGGACGGG
>CAUJGC010000592.1 GCA_963169075.1 Myxococcota bacterium | reverse complement strand
GCCGGCTCGCCGCCTTCGAACACGCCTGCCAACACCCCCAGGAGGCCCAGCGGCGCGCCCTCGCCCGCATCCTCCAGGCCCACGCCCCCGCCGCCTACCTCCGCGAGCGCGCCGTCTCTCCCGACGCCTCCCCCGATCAGCTCCGCGCCGCGCTCCCCGTCGTCGATTACGACGACCTCCGCCCCTACATCGAGCCCCTGGCGCAGCACGGCTGGCCCTGCCCCCAGCCCCTCGCCATCGCCCAGCGACCCGACCTCCTCCTCAAGACCAGCGGCACCACCGGCGCCGCCAAGCTCCTCCCCGTCACCCCCGCCTACGTCCACGAGACCGACCTCGGGCGACGCGTCTGGGTCGAGCGCATGCTCGCTGAAGACGACCTCCACGGCGACGGCATCCACCTCGCCGTCATCAGCCCCATGCGCGAGGCCACCACCCCCGGCGGCCTCCCCATCGGCGCCAACACCGGCCGCATCTTCATGCGCCAGCCCGCCCTCGTCCGCGCCTTCGCCCCCGTCCCCTATCCCGTCTTCGCCGTCGCGGACTCCGCCCTCCGCTACCGCCTCATCCTCCGCTTCGCCGCCAGCCGACACGACGTCGGCACCTTCACCACCGCCAACCCAAGCACCGTCCTCCTCCTCTGCAACCTCCTCCTCGGGCTGGGCGAGGCCATCGCAGACGACGTCGCCGCAGGACGCATCGCCCCGGAGGAGCACCTCGAACCCCTCCGCGCCCAGGGCTTCGGACCCTTCCTCGACCCCCAGGACGCCTGGCGCCTCCTCCGCCGCTGGTCCCGACCCGACCCCCGACGCGCCGAGGCCATCCGCCGCGCCGTCGCCGCCGGACCCGAGGGCCTCCTCCACCGCCTCTGGCCTCGCCTCACCACCGTCAACTGCTGGCTCGGCGGCCACGCCCCCTTCTACCTCCCCCGCATCACCCCCTTCCTCCTCCGCGACGGACGACCCCGCGTCCCCCTCCGCGACCCCGGCTTCTCCGCCTCCGAGGGCCTCTTCGCCATCCCCCTCCAGAGCGAGACCCCCGAGGGCGTCCTCCACCTCGCCGGCACCTTCATGGAGTTCGTCCCCGAGGACCAGCCCGACGATGACCGCACCCTCCTCGCCCATGAGCTCACCCCGGGCCAACGCTACCGCCTCATCACCACCACCGGCGGCGGCCTCTGGCGCTACGCCATGCGCGACGTCGTCGAGGTCACCGGACGCCACCACAACGCCCCGATGGTGAAATTTGTATATAAATCAGGCAATATTTTAAATATAACCGGCGAGAAGATCACCGAGGCCCACGCCGTCGCCGCCGCCGCCGACCTCGCCGCGAACCATCCCGTCGAGCACGTCGTCGCCGGGCTGGAGCTGCTGGAGACCCCCCGCTACGCCGCCCTCGTCGAGCCGCGCCCTGGCGCCGCCCTCGACGCCGCCGCCCTGGCCGCCCGCTGGGACGCCGCCCTCCAGCGCGCCAACGTCGAGTACGCCGAAAAACGCCGCAGCCAGCGCCTCGGCCCCCCTCAGGTCCGCCTCCTCCCCCCCGGCGCCCTCCTGGGCTGGCGCGCCCGCCGCGTCGCCGCCGGCGCCCCCGACGGCCAGATCAAGCTCCCCGTCCTCACCCGCGACCTCCCCGCCCTGGAGCGCGACCTCACCGCACCCCAGGAGCCCACCCCATGACCTCCGCCGCCGCGCCCTGGCCCGGGCGCTTCCCCTACGACGCCGTCTCCTTCGACATCGACGGCACCCTCTACCGCCTCCGCCCCTTCAAGTGGCGCCTCGTCTGGCGGCGCTGGCGCGACCTCGGCGCCTGGCTCGCCATGGAGGACGTCCGCCGCACCCTCCGGCGCCTCCCCAGCCCACCCGACGACCTCGACGACGCCATCCTCCAGCGCGTCGCCGCGCGCCTCCGGCGCCCCCCCGAGGACACCGCCCCCCTCCTCCAGCGCATGATCCACCACGACTGGCCCGCGCTGCTCGCCGCTGTCGGCCCCGCCCCCGGCACCCTCGACGCCCTCGACGCCCTGGAGCGCGCAGGCATCCCCTACCTCGCCTTCAGCGACTACCCCGGCGACGCCAAGCTCGCCGGCCTCGGGCTGGCCGGGCGCCCCTGGCGCGCCGTCCTCGACGCCACCGCCCTCGGCGCCCTCAAGCCCCACCCTGCGCCCTTCCGCGCCGCCGCCCAGGCCCTCGGCCTCCCCCCCGAGCGCGTCCTCCACGTCGGGGACTCCCTGGAGCTGGACATCCGCGGCGCCCACGCCGCAGGCCTCCCCTCCCTCCTCCTCGGCCGCAGCAAGCCGCCCCCCGGACCCCCCGTCGCGCCCACCTGGCGCCTCCCCTCCATGGCCGCCTTCGCGCGCGCCCTCAACGCCTCGCTCACCCAGGAGCTGCCCCCGTGACCGCGCTGCTCTGGACCCTCTCCATCGTCCTCGGCCTCTCCGCCTTGATCTGGGCCCTCCTCCTCCTCCAGCTCTACACCCGCGCCCAGGATCACACCTGGCGCGTCACCGCCGACCGCGACCCCCAGGCCCCCGCCCGCGGCGACCTCCTCTCCGTCATCATCCCCGCCCGCGACGAGGCCGGCAACATCGGCCCCTGCCTTGACCGCGTCCTCGCCCAGACCTACGCCGACCTCGAGGTCATCGTCCTCGACGACGGCTCCACCGACGGCACCGCCGCCGAGGTCCAGACCCGCGCCGACGCAGACCCCCGCGTCCGCCTCGTCCCCGGCGAGCCTCGCCCCGACGGCTGGATGGGCAAGGTCTGGGCCTGCCACGTCGCCCAGCAGCACGCCCGCGGACAGCACCTCCTCTTCATCGACGCCGACGTCCGCCTCCAGCCCGAGGCCGCCCGCCAGACCCTCGCCTACCTCCGCCAGAACGACCTCGGCGCCCTCTCCGCCTTCGGTAGGCTGGAGCTGGTCACCTTCTGGGAGTGGGCCGTCCAGCCCGTCATCGGCGGCCTCATCCTCCAGAACAACGACCCTCGCCATGTCAACGATCCCGCCCAGAAGGATCGCGTCATGGCCAACGGCCAGTTCATCCTCGCCTCACGCCCCGCCTACGACCAGGCCGGCGGCCACGCCGCCATCCAGAGCGAGATCCTCGACGACGTCTCCTTCGCCCGCCGCTGCAAGGACCAGGGCGTCCCCTACCACATGGTCTACGGCCGCGAGCTCTACGCCTGCCGCATGTACACCTCCCTCCGCGAGATCTGGCTCGGCTGGACCAAGAACCTCTTCGCGGGCCTCGACTACCGCCTCGGCGTCACCCTCGCCATCTGCGCCGTCCTCTTCACCATGAACCTCCTCCCCCTCCTCCTCCTCCCCCTCCTCCTCCTCGCCGCCGCCACCCATCATCTCGCCTGGACGCATCCTTTGATATATATTGTAACGTTCAACGTGGCGTCCATGTACATCTCCTACCTCGGCGGTCTCCGCGCCGCCGACTACGACACCCGCTACGCCTGGACCTACCCGCTGGGGATCGCCGTCACCATCGGCATCTTCGCCAACTCCGCCCTCCGCATCGTCACCGGCAAGGGCGTCAGCTGGAAGGGGCGCACCTACACCCACACCGGCACCCGCCAGCGTTGACGGTGCAAGATCCCCTTTGTTATTCACGACGAGCTACGAGGTCGGAGCAGGCCGACAGGAGGATGCTCCAGGGTGGATGGTCCAGGTACTTATGATCAAGCGCATATATCTAGACAATTACAAGTCGTTCGCAAACTTTGACATGCCTTTGAGCGAGCTGGTCGTCCTGGCCGGGGGGAACGGCGTGGGCAAGTCTGCGATCCTGGACGTCGTCTATGCCTTGAAGCGCCTCCTGGGGAGCGGGTCGCTGGTCACCCACCCCGAGTGCTTCCCCGCCTCCACCTGCACGCGCTGGCGGACCGACTCGGTGCAGAGCGTGGCCGTCGAGGTCGAGCTGTCGGGGAGCCGCTTTGACTACCAGCTCTTGATCGAGCACCACGAGGATCGCCGCAAGGCGCGCATCCAGCGGGAGCTGTTGACGTGTGACGGCAAGCCGCTCTTTGACTTCGAGGGGGGAGAGGTCCACCTCTACCGAGATGACTTCACGCCAGGCCCGACCTTCTCCTCCAGCTGGTCGGAGTCGGCGCTGGCGCGCGTCCCGGCGCGGAGCGATAATAAAAAACTGACGTCTTTTCTGGACTTTATGCGATCCATCCTCGTGTGCGGGCTCTACCCTCGGGCCTTCAGCGCGGAGTCGCAGGACGAGTCGATCACGCTGGAGCGGGACGGGGCCAACTTTGCCTCCTGGTTTCGGCACCTGGTGCAGGAGCAGCAGGAGCACATGACGGCCTACTACACGGCGCTCAACGCGGTCATCCCCGGGCTGAGCGCGCTGCGGATGGAGCGGGTCGGGGTGGAGGCGCGGGTGCTCCAGGCGGTCTTCAACGCGTCGGAGGATCGCTTCGTGCTGAACCTGGATGAGCTGTCGGACGGTCAGCGGGCGCTCCTGGCGCTCTATGCGCTGATCTATCTCTCCAAGGGTCAGAGTCGAGCTGTCTTCATTGATGAGCCTGACAATTATCTGGCGCTTCGGGAGATCCAGCCCTGGTTGAGCTTGCTGGAGGAGGCGCTGGGGGATGGGCTCACGCAGGTCGTCTTGTGCTCCCACCACCCTGAGGCGCTCAACCTGCTGGGCGCCTCGCATGGGCTCGTGCTGGAGCGCCCCCAGGGGCGCGTGACCCGCGTCCGCGCTATCAGCAGCCTGGATCTCACCGAGGTGATGAGCGTCTCGGAGATCTTCGCGCGCGGGTGGGAGTCATGACCGAGAAGGTCCAGATCGTCCTGATCTGCGAGGATCGGCAGCACTCCGCGTTGATGCGTCGTCTCCTGGAGGCTCAGGGGTGGAGCAAGCACAAGATCCGCGAACAGATCAGCCCAGGGGGGCGCGGCAGCGCTGAGCGGTGGGTCCGCGTGCGTTATGCGGAGGAGGTGAGGATCTTGCGCCAGAAACCCCATCTCGGCCTCGCGGTGGTCGTCGTGATGGATGAAGACACGCAAGGCGCGCTGCGGCGGGAGGAGCAGCTGGCCAGCGCGCTGGCCGAGGCGGGGCTCCCGCCGAGGAGCGCAGGCGAGCGCATCCTCCATGTGCTCCCGGCGAGGAATGTAGAGACCTGGATCGCCTACCTGCGGGGGGTGGACGTGGATGAGGTGACGGTCTATCCGAAGCTGGAGCGCGAGCGCGAGTGCGCCCCACAGGTCGCGGCGCTCAAGGCCATGTGTGATGCCCGAGCGCTGCGTCAGCCTGCGCCTCCTTCGTTGGAGCGGGCCTGCCGCGAGTATCGCGAGCGTCTGTGAGCTGCCTCAGGGGCACCCCGGACGCAGGAAGCCCCGGACGGCGACGACGTGGTTGCCGCCGCCGAAGGTCGAGAAGAGGAAGTCGCCGGTGAGCGGATCGATCAGGGAGCCCTCGGCGCCGCTCAGGCCGGAGAGGAAGACGCGGCGCGTCTCGGGCACGGGGTTGGAGCGCGCGTCGAGGTCGTAGACTGTGACGTTGCCGCTGGAGTACTCGCTCACGAGCAGGCTGTCGGCGCCGAAGGCGGCGTTCATGCCGCTGATGTAGCTGAAGCCCTCGGGGCCGCCCTCGATGGTCGTCTCCAGGCTCGCCGCGCTGACGTCGAAGGTCCCGTCGCCGCGATCTACGGTGTCGAGGCTGTAGAACTGCCCGCCGCCCCAGGTCACGATCTTGAGCGCGCCCGCCTCGGGGAAGCCATCGGGGACAAAGGAGAGGCCCGAGACGGCGCTCGCGACCTCGAACACGTTCAGGTCCACGATGTGATCCGGCGTCGTGCTGCCGGGCAGGAGCTGCCCGATGGCGTTGACGGGCCAGCGCGCGAGCACGAGCGTGCCGCTCGGGCTGTAGGTGACGCCGCCGTCGTTGTAGGCGCCGTCCGCGAAGTCCTCGACCTCGTCGGTGGCGAAGCCGACGATGTTGCACGCGCTGTCGCGCGCCAGCGTCACCCGGTACAGGCGCCCCTGCTCGGTGTTCGCCGCGCCGCCCAGGATCAAGGTGTTGGGATCGTCCGGGCTCAACGTGAGCCCGCCCCAGTTCGAGGGGACCGCGGCCAGGTTGCCCAGATCGGCGCAGCTGTGCACGGCGTCGAAGGGGGGCTGGAGCTGGCCGCCGAAGCTCGCGCAGTCGCCCGGCGGCACCACCGGCTCGACCGGGTCGCAGCGCAGCGGCTCCAACGCCGGGACCAGCGGGCAGAGATCCTCATCATCGATCACGCCGTCGTCGTCGGTGTCGGGCTCACAGGCGTCACCGAGGCCGTCGCCATCGGCATCGGCCTGATCCGGGTTGGCGACATCGGGGCAGTTGTCGGCGTCGTCGATCGCGCCGTCTTCGTCGGTGTCGGGCTCGCAGAGATCACCGACGCCGTCGGCGTCAGCATCGGCTTGATCGGGGTTGGCAAAGGCGAGGCAGTTGTCATTGTCGTCGATCACGCCGTCCGCGTCGGTGTCGGGCTCGCAGACGTCACCGATGCCGTCGCTGTCAGCGTCGGCCTGGTCCGGGTTGAGCAGGGCAGGGCAGTTGTCGTCCTCATCAGGGACACCGTCTGCGTCGGAGTCGGCAGGGGCGATCTCGTCGCAGGCGTCCCCGATGCCGTCGCTGTCGGCGTCGGCCTGATCCGGGTTGGCTGCGTTGGGGCAGTTGTCGTCGCTGTCGGGGACGCCGTCGCTGTCGCTGTCGACCGGGTTGTTGTTGTTGGCGTTGTTGTTGGTGTTGTTGGTGTTGTTGGTGTTGTTGGTGTTGTTGGTGTTGTTGGTGTTGTTGGTGTTGTTGGTGTTGTTGGTGTTGTTGGTGTTGTTGGTGGTGTTGTTGTTGACCTCGACAGCGTCGCAGGCGTCACCGATGCCGTCGCCGTCGG
>CAUJGC010000591.1 GCA_963169075.1 Myxococcota bacterium | reverse complement strand
AGGAGGCCCTGCACCAGGACGGGGGCCTTGGCGTAGGACGCCTCCAGCTGGTCATACCAGCCGTCGGGGGAGAGGTGAAGGGCGAAGCCACCGGCGAGGGCCAGGGCGACGGTGGGGGCGACGTTGTTGACCCCGAGGGTCAGGGCGGCGAGGCTCTCGAAGATCGCCTGGGCCTCGTGGAAGGTGGGGGCGCGGAAGAAGATCCAGGTGAGGCAGACGAAGTGGAAGGTGAGGAAGATCGCGGCGGCGCGGTAGAGCGGGGAGGTGGGGTTGAAGCCGCGGGCGCGCCGCCAGCGCTGCCAGATGCGGGTGGCGGCGAGGGCGCCGCCGTGGAGTGCGCCCCAGATGATGAAGTTCCAGGCGGCGCCGTGCCAGAGGCCGCCCAGGAGCATGGTCAGGATGAGGTTGCGGTAGGTCTTCCACTCGGCGCCGGAGCGGTTCCCGCCGAGGCTGATGTAGAGGTAGTCCCGGAGCCACGACGAGAGCGAGATGTGCCAGCGGTGCCAGAAGTCCTGGAGGGAGTCGGCCTTGTAGGGGCGCTTGAAGTTCTCCGGCAGCCCGAAGCCCAGGAGGAGCGCCGAGCCGATGGCGATGTCCGTATAGCCTGAGAAATCACAGAAGATCTGCATGGCATAGCCGTAGACCCCGAGGAGGGTCTCCAGCGCGGAGAACATCTGCGGCGTGTCGAAGACGCGATCCACGATGTTGACCGCCAGGTAGTCCCCGATCACCACCTTCTTGAAGAGCCCCGCCATGATCAGCAGGGCCGCCTGGCTGGTGGCCTGGGCCGTGAGGGTCGGGCGCTGGTTGAGCTGGTAGAGGAAGTCCGACGCCCGCACGATGGGGCCCGCCACGAGCTGCGGGAAGAAGGACACATAGACGAGGAACTTCAGGGGGTTATAGCACACATCGATCTTGCGCTGGTAGAGATCGATGGAGTAGCTCATCGTCTGGAAGGTGTAGAACGAGATCCCCACCGGCAGGAGCAGGTCCAGGCGGAGGCCCAGGGGCGCCACCTGCGCCAGCGCCGCCGCGTCGTCCAGGGTGCCCATGAAGAAGTTGAAGTACTTGAAGACCCCAAGCATCCCCAGGTTCGCGATCAGCGACGTCATCAGGAGCGCCTTGCGCCCCTGGGGGTGCTCGACGCTCCCCAGCCCCAGCCCGATGACGTAGTCAATGAGCGAGGAGAGGATGATCAGGATGAGGTATTCCCAGCTCCAGCTCGCATAGAAGAGGTAGCTCGCCGCCAGCAAGAGCAGGAGGCGCGGCGTGGCCCAGCCCGAGAGGAGCCAATAGAGCACGAACACAACGGCAAAGAAGATGCCGTACTCAGCCGAGTTGAAGAGCATGGGAGGCGGAGGGCTGGAGGGGAGGGCGGCGCAGGCGCGTGGCCGAGGTCCTCACGACCTGGGCCAGAGGCGAGTACACCCATCTCCGGAGGCGGTCAAGCCGAAGACGCCATGAGGTGGTGCGCCGCGAAGCTGCACAGCCCCCCCGCCGCCATGAGCGCCATCACCGGCAGGATCGACCCATCGTGCCAGAGCCCGATCCCCACCCCCGCCAGCGTCGCCACCGCGAAGTGCACGCACCCGATCAGCGCCGACGCCATCCCCGCCTGACGCCCGAAGGGCTCCAGCGCCTGCGCCATGCTGTTGGGGTTGACAAAGCCCAGCGTCGCCAGCCCCAGGTACACCGACCCCAGGAGCACCGGCAGCGGCGGCGTCCCCCAGATCCCCAGCCCCAGGAGCACCAGGCTGTTGAGCGCCAGCACCGCCAGCGGCGCGCGCGTCAGCGTCCCCAGGGACACCCGCCCCAGCAGCCGCGCGTTGATCTGGCTCGCCGTGATCAGGCCGAACGCGCCCGCCCCGAAGATCCAGGCGTAGCGCCCCTCCGACACCCCGTAGCGCTCCATCACGACGTAGGGCGACCCGGCGATCCACGCGAACATCCCCGCCATGGCGAAGCCGCCCGTCAGCGCGTGCCCCATGAAGCGACGCTCCTTGAAGAGGAGGCGGCCATAGCCCTGCAGCACACTCCCTGGTGTCACCGCTGCCGCCGCCGCCGCCCGCGGCGGCTCCGGCAGCGCGAAGACCACCAGCCCCAGCGCCGCCGCGCCGAACGCCGCCAGCGACCAGAAGACCGCGCGCCAGCCCAGGTGCTCCACCACCAGCCCGCCCAGCATCGGCGCGAAGATCGGCGCCAGGCCCATCACCAGGATCAGCGTCGAAAAAACCTTCGCCGCCTCCACCGGGCCGCACCGCTCCCGCACCAGCGCCCGCGCGATCACCATGCCCGCGCACCCGCCCAGCGCCTGGAGGGCGCGCAGCGCGATCAACACCTCCACGCCCGACGCCAGCGCGCAGCCCACCGACGCCACCCCGTAGAGCGCCAGCCCCGCCATCAGCGGCGCCCGACGCCCGAAGCGGTCGCTCAGCGGCCCGTAGAAGACCTGCCCCACCGCCATCCCGATGAAGAAGCTCGCCAGCGTCAGCTGGATCGAGCCCGCCTCCACGCCCAGCTCCCGAGCCATCAGCGGGAAGCTCGGCAGGTACATGTCGATCGAGAGCGGACCCAGCGCCGTCAAGGCGGCCAGGATCGCGATCCACCCGAGCGGTGGGGACGATGAGGGCGTCGCCTGGGCGTCCTCCAACACACGAGCTGCAACCGGCATGGCTCCTCAACAACGCTCCGCTTGCGCTCGACGGCGCCCCGCGCCGCTCACGCGTCCGGTCCACCAGAGTGCAGCCTGGCTGTTCAATTTCAACCCCAGTGAAACTCAACGGAGCGTTTCTGAGGGGAGACGCCCTCCGGCCTGCCGCCGCGTCGCGCGTCGGGGTGGCTCGACGCCATCACCGCACCGTCCTTGCATCCCGCGCATCCATGCGTCATGTTAGCGCGCTCCGCGCGGCGTCTGCAGCGCAGAAAGCACTTGCGCCGCCTCCGGAGGTGCATTAGGTTGCGGCAATGTGGACTTCAGAGGTCCACAATCTTCCATGAGCGCGGAGCGAGGTCCCGATGAGCGAGCAGATCCAGGCGATGATCGACCAGCCGTACAAGTACGGCTTTGTGACGGACATCGAGAGCGACACCCTCCCGCCGGGGCTCTCCGAGGACACCATCCGCTTCATCTCGGCGCGGAAGGAGGAGCCGGCGTGGCTGCTGGAGTGGCGCCTGAAGGCCTACCGGCACTGGCTGACCCTGGAGGAGCCGACGTGGGCGAACGTCGCCTACCCGCGCCCGGACTTCCAGAGCATCATCTATTACGCGGCGCCCAAGCCCAAGAAGCAGCTCCAGAGCCTGGACGAGGTGGACCCGCAGCTGCTGGAGACCTACGAGAAGCTGGGCATCCCGCTGCACGAGCAGAAGATGCTGGCGAACGTGGCGGTGGACGCGGTCTTCGACAGCGTCTCGGTGGCGACGACCTTCAAGAAGAAGCTCAAGGAGCACGGGGTGATCTTCTGCTCCTTCTCGGAGGCGGTGAAGGAGCACCCGGAGCTGGTGCGGGCCTACCTGGGCTCGGTGGTGCCGTACACGGACAACTACTATGCGGCCCTGAACTCGGCGGTCTTCTCGGACGGGTCGTTCGTCTTTGTGCCGAAGGGGGTGCGGTGCCCGATGGAGCTGTCCACCTACTTCCGGATCAACACGAAGGACACGGGTCAGTTCGAGCGCACCTTGATCGTGTGCGAGGACGGCGCCCACGTGAGCTACCTGGAGGGGTGCACCGCGCCGCAGTTCGACACCAACCAGCTCCACGCCGCCGTGGTCGAGCTGGTCGCGCTGGAGCGGGCCGAGATCAAGTACTCGACGGTGCAGAACTGGTACGCGGGGGACGCGGAGGGGCGCGGAGGCATCTACAACTTCGTGACCAAGCGCGGGAAGTGCGCGGGGTTCCGCTCGAAGATCTCGTGGACGCAGGTGGAGACGGGCTCCGCGATCACCTGGAAGTACCCGAGCTGCATCCTCCAGGGGGATGAGTCGGTGGGTGAGTTCTACTCGGTGGCGCTGACCAACAACCTCCAGCAGGCGGACACCGGGACGAAGATGATCCACCTGGGGAAGAACACCCGGAGCACCATCGTCTCCAAGGGCATCAGCGCGGGGCGCTCGCAGAACAGCTACCGGGGGCTGGTGCGGATCGCGCCGTCGGCCGACGGCGCCCGCAACTACTCGCAGTGCGACTCCATGCTGATCGGGGATCGCTGCGGCGCCCACACCTTCCCCTACATCGAGGTCCAGAACCCGACGGCGGTGGTGGAGCACGAGGCGTCCACCTCGCGGGTGGGCGAGGAGCAGATCTTCTACCTGAACCAGCGCGGGATCGACACGGAGAACGCGGTGTCGATGATCATCAACGGCTTCTGTCGGGACGTCTTCCGCGAGCTGCCGATGGAGTTTGCGGTGGAGGCCACCAAGCTCCTCGGGATCAAGCTGGAGGGGAGCGTCGGCTGAGGCGTTCTGTCTGAATTGGATGCGATCTTGAGTTGATTTTGACTTGTTTTATCTCTGAACGCTAGAAGGAGGTCTTGGACGATGCTTGAGGTGCGCGATCTTCACGTCTCGGTGGACGGTGTGCCGATCCTGAAGGGGTTGAGCCTGGTGGTGCGTCGCGGCGAGGTGCACGCGATCATGGGGCCGAACGGGAGCGGGAAGAGCACGCTGACGAAGGTGATCGCGGGTCACCCGGCGTATGAGGTGACGGGGGGTGAGATCCTGCTGGACGGCGCGAACCTGCTGGAGGAGGAGGCGGACGCGCGGGCTCGGCTGGGGGTCTTTTTGGCGTTCCAGTATCCGGTGGAGATCCCGGGGGTGAGCAACAAGACCTTCCTGCGTCAGAGCTACAACGCGGTGGCGGAGGCGCGGGGCTGGGACGAGCTGGATCCGCTGGAGTTCGAGGACTATCTGGAGGATCGCCTGGGGCTGGTGGACATGGACCCGGCGTTCCTGGAGCGGAGCGTGAACGCGGGGTTCTCGGGTGGTGAGAAGAAGCGCAACGAGATCCTGCAGATGGCGGTGCTGCGTCCGCAGCTGGCGCTGCTGGACGAGACGGACTCGGGGCTGGACATCGACGCGCTGCGGACGGTGGCGGGCGGGATCAACGCGCTCTCGAACGAGGCGACGGGGGTGTTGCTGGTGACGCACTACCAGCGCCTGCTGGACTATGTGAAGCCGGGCTTCGTGCACGTCCTGGCGGGTGGCCGGATCATCCGCAGCGGGGGTCCGGAGCTGGCGGAGGAGCTGGAGGTGCGGGGTTACAGCTGGCTGGTCGAGGGAGGTGAGGCGTGAGCAGCGCGGCAGGGCAGGTCGAGCAGCCGCTCCTGGCGGCGCTCCTGGCGGGTGCTGAGGGGGCGCGTGGCGGCGAGCCGGGGTGGCTGACGGCGCGTCGGGAGGCGGCGCTGGCGGCGGCGCGGACCCAGGGCTTGCCGGGGCCTCGCGACGAGGAGTGGCGGGCCTTGAAGGTGCGGCCGCTGGTGGAGGCGTCGGCCTCGCTGGGGGTGGCGGCGTCGGCGGTGGACGCGTCGGCGGTGGCGTCGTACGGCATCCCGGAGGCGTCGTCGAGCCGGATCGTGTTCTGGGACGGGGTGTACCGTCCGGAGCTGAGCTGCGTGGACGGCGTCGGGGCGGGGGTGCGGGTGCGTCCGCTGGCGGAGGCGCTGGGCGACCCGGAGGTGGAGCGTCACCTGGGGCGCGTGGCGGGGACGCCTGACGCCTTTGTGGCGGCGAGCACGGCGCAGGTGCTGGAGGGGGCGGTGGTGCAGGTGGGGCGCGACGTGGCGGCGGCGGCGCCGATCCACGTGCTCTTCGCCTCCTCGGGGACGGCGGGCGCGGCGCGCCTGGCCCGCTGCCTGGTGGTGGCGGGGATGGGGGCGAAGGCGACGATCATCGAGGAGCACGTCGGGCCGTCGTCGGGGGAGGGGCTGACGGTGGGGGTGTGCGAGGTGGTGGCGGGTCCGTCTGCGAGCCTGGACGTGATCGCGCTCCAGCGTCAGGGCGCGGGCGCGCTGCACGTGGCGGCGACGGCGGCGGAGGTGGCGAGCGGGGCGCAGGTGCGGCTGACCTCGATCGCGCTGGGCGCGAAGCTCTCGCGGCACCACATCCACGTGGCGCACACGGGTCCGGAGGCGCACAGCGAGCTGTGGGGGTTGGCGGTGCTCGGTGAGGAGCAGGTGGCGGACGCCCACACGGCGACGGATCACCGCTTCCCGCGGGGGACGAGCCGTCAGGTCCACAAGGTGATCGCGGACGGCCGGTCGCAGGGGATCTTCAACGGCAAGATCTTCGTGCAGAAGGACGCGCAGCAGATCGCGGCGGAGCAGCTCAACCAGGGGCTCCTCTTGAGCCGCAAGGCGCGGATCCACGCCAAGCCGCAGCTGGAGATCTGGGCGGACGACGTGCGCTGCACCCACGGGGCGACGGTGGGGCAGCTGGACGAGGAGCAGCTCTTCTACCTCTTGAGCCGCGGGATCGACGCGGCCTCGGCGCGCTCGATGCTGACCTACGCCTTCGCGGCGGCGGTGGCGGAGCCGATTCCGGTGGCCTCGGTGCGTCGTCGGCTTCAGGATCACATCGCGGCGCTCTTCGCCGTGGAGCTTTAGGTGACGGCATGACGGCCCCCGACTTCGAGGCGCTCCGCGCCGACATCCCCGCGCTCCATCAGGAGGTCCACGGTCGTCCGCTGGCGTATCTGGACAACGCGGCCTCCAGCCACCTGCCGCAGGCGGTGCTGGACGCGGTGGTGCGCTACCACAGCCGGGAGCACTCCAACGTCCACCGGGGCGTCCACACCTTGAGCCAGGTGGCGACGGAGCGCTACGAGGGGGCGCGGCGCCGGGTGCAGCGCTTCCTGGGGGCGTCGCGCCCGGAGGAGATCGTCTTTACGCGGGGGACCACCGAGGGGATCAACCTGGTGGCGCAGGCGTGGGGTCGTGCGAACCTGGGGGCTGGGGACGAGATCGTGCTCTCGGAGCTGGAGCACCACAGCAACATCGTGCCCTGGCAGCTGATCGCGCAGGAGCGGGGCGCGGTGATCCGGGTGATCCCGCTGAACGACGCGGGGGAGCTGGACCTGGCGGCGTTCCGTGGGCTCCTGGGGCCGCGGACGCGGGTGGTGGCGGTGGCCCATGTCTCGAACGCGCTGGGGACGATCAACCCGGTGGCCGAGATCGTGGCGGCGGCGAAGGGGGTGGGGGCGCTGACGGTGATCGACGGCGCCCAGGCGGTGCCGCACCTCCGGGTGGACGTGGCGGCGCTGGGGTGTGACTTCTACGCGTTCTCGGCGCACAAGCTCTACGCGCCGCCGGGGGTGGGGGTGCTCTACGGCCGCTACGCGGTGCTGGAGGGGATGCCGCCCTGGCAGGGCGGCGGCGACATGATCGAGGTGGTGTCCTTCGAGGGCTCGACCTGGGCGAAGCCGCCGTCGCGCTTTGAGGCGGGGACGCCCTCCATCGCGGCGGCGGTGGGGTTGGGGGCGGCGGTGGAGTATCTGGAGGGGGTGGGGCTGGAGGCCATCGCGGCGCGGGAGGACGCGCTCCTGGCGTACGCCACCGAGGCGGTGTCTGCGGTGCCCGGGGTGCGGATCATCGGGACGGCGGCGTCGAAGGCGTCGGTGCTCTCTTTTGTGATGGAGGGGGTGCACCCGCACGACATCGGGACCATCCTGGACAGCGAGGGGGTGGCGGTGCGGGCGGGTCATCACTGCGCGCAGCCGGTGATGCGTCGCTTCAAGGTGCCTGCGACGGCGCGTGCGTCGCTGGCGTTCTACAACAACGAGGCGGACATCGACGCGCTGGTGCGCGGGCTCCACACGGTAGCGGGGATCTTCGGCCTATGAGCGACATGCGGCAGCTCTACCAGGAGGTGATCCTGGAGCATAACAAAAAGCCTCGTAACTTCGGGGTGTTGGAGGGTGCGACCTGCTCGGCCCACGGCCACAACCCGCTCTGCGGCGACAACTACACGGTCTACGTGAGGCTGGAGGGGGAGCAGATCGCGCAGGTGGGCTTTGAAGGCGAGGGGTGCGCGATCTCGAAGGCGTCGGCGTCGATGATGACGACGCGCCTCAAGGGGCTGGAGGTGGCGGCGGCGCAGGAGCTGGTGGAGCTTTTTCGGGGGATGATCCTGGGGGAGGTGGACCCGGAGGCGCACCCGAAGGCGCTCAAGCACCTGAAGGTGTTTCAGGGGGTGTCGGCGCTGCCGGTGCGGATCAAGTGCGCGCTCCTGCCCTGGCACGCGGTGAAGGCGGCGCTGGATGGCCGCGGCGAGGCGAGCACAGAAGGCGAGGCGGACCCGGTGGGTGAAGGCGAAGGGAGCGCGCGGTCATGAAGATCCTGGATATTGAGTACACCCCCAACCCCAACGCGGTGAAGTTCGTCGTGGACGAGCCGCTGACGATGATGGGGCACAACCGCACCTTCGGGAGCGCGGAGGAGGCGGGGGAGGTGGAGCTGGCGGCGGCGCTCTTCGAGGTCGCCGGGGTGCAGTCGGTCTACATGGCGGGGACGTGGCTGACGGTGACGCAGGAGGGCGGGCTGGACTGGCGGGCGCTCCTGCGGGAGCTGGCGGAGCCGATCCGTCGCCACGACGGCCCGCGCCTCGGGGCGGTGGCGGCGCCGACGACGGAGACGGGGGAGCGTCCGGGGATGGACGATCCGCGCCTGCCGAAGATCCGGGAGGTGCTGGAGGAGCAGATCCTGCCCTTCCTGGAGGGCGACGGCGGCGGGGTCGAGATCCAGGGCCTGGTGGACGATCAGCTCTTCATCCGCTACCAGGGCGCGTGCGGGACGTGCCCGTCCTCGACGACCGGGACGATGATGGCGATCGAGAACCTCCTCCAGATGGAGGTGGACCCCGATCTGGAGGTGATCGCGGTCTGAGCATCTTGCGCTCGGCGGCGATGTGCTCCATCCTGCGCTCTGGAGAGAGGCCCGGGCCTGGGTCAAGGACACGGACGGAGCGCGGACATGGGGCGGCGAGAGATGAGGCTCATCGGGGGGCTTGCGACCCTCCTCGCGGCGTGGGGTTGCACCTCCATCGACGCGACCCAGACCCTCCCGTGGGAGGGTCAGCGCGCCAGCGCGTCGTCGCCGGAGCCCGCGCCTGACGCGGGCTCGACGGCGCTGCCCGAGCGGGTGAGCTTCGGGGCGCACATCCTGCCGCTCTTTGAGCGCAAGGGCTGCGTGACGTGCCACAACGCCAGCTTCCCCCTGGGCGGGCTGGATCTCTCCACCGTCGAGGGGCTCCTCACCACCGGGGCCCACGCCCCGGTGCTGCTCCCCTGCGATCCCAACGGCAGCGTGCTGGTGCAGAAGGTCCGCCAGGACCCGCCCTTCGGGGACACCATGCCGCCGCCGCCGCCGCTCTACGGCGCCGACGGCCAGCCCTTCACCCCCGCGTCCCCCGGCCCCCTCACCGAGTACGAGTTCGCGCTCCTCCAGCTCTGGATCCTCGGGGGCGGCGACCCCGCCGCCTGCGCCCCGTCGCCTGTAGACGCCGGGCCCGACGACGCCCCGGCGGAGGACGACGCCTCCCCTCCCGAGGACGCCTCCCCCCAGGACGCCTCTCCCCCCGAGGACGCCGCCCCTCCGCAGGACGTCGCCGCCGACGCGCCGCCCCCCGACGTCGCCGCCGACCCCGACGTGAGCGTCGAGGACGAGGAGCCCTTCGTGCTGCGCTTCGAGGAGCTGAGCTACCCGCGGGACATCGTGCCGTGGATCCAGCGCAACCGCTGCCTGGACTGCCACGGCGGCATCGCGGGCTACTACATGGGGAACTACAACGACACCTTCAGCTCGGGGCTGCGGGCGCCCCACATCATCCCCTGCCAGCCTGACCAGAGCACGCTTTTGCGCAAGGTGCTCCCCACCGGCCCCTACCCCTACGGGGGGCGGATGCCGACGCGCGCGCCCTACGTCTCGGCGGACGACGTGGCGATCCTGCGCCAGTGGATCGCGGAGGGCGCGCAGGAGGTCTACACGCCCGGCTTCTGCGATTGACGCCGCCAGGATATATCTTGAGATATCCATTTATCGATAAGGGTGCCGTGTCATGAACATCAAGGTCTATCATCGCCCGGACAACGAAGACGGCTGGACGCTGGAGCTTCGGCAGGTCTGGAGCCCGACGCGCCATGATCCGTCGCTGCGCCCGCTCCTCATGGTGCCGGGCTACGGGATGAACACGTTCATCCTGGGCTTCCACCCCACGGGGCCCTCGCTGGAGGACTGGCTGGCCGAGGCGGGGTTCGAGGTGTGGTCGGTGAACCTCCGGGGGCAGGGCGGTGCGCGTCGCCACAGCGGGCGCGGCGGGCACGGCTTCCGGGAGCTGGCGCTGGTGGATCTGCCGTGCGCGCTGGAGGCGGTGCGCGCGCGCACCCGCTCCAGCCACCCCGCGCAGATCGACGTGATCGGGTGCAGCCTGGGGGCGACGATCCTCTACGCCTACCTGGCCCACCACCCCCAGGATCACGGCCTGGGGTCGCTGGTGTCGCTGGGCGGGCCGCTGCGCTGGGACACCGCCCATCCGCTCCTGCGGGCGGCCTTCGTCTCTCCGAGGCTGGTGGAGGCGGTGAAGATCCGGGGGACGCGGACGATGGCCCGCGCGGTGCTGCCGGTGGTCAAGCGGGCCCCCGGGCTCCTGGCGATCTACATGAACGCGCGCGGGGTGGATCTCTCCCAGGCCGGGGAGCTGGTGAAGACGGTGGACAACCCCGAGCCGCGCCT
This sequence comes from Myxococcota bacterium, assembly GCA_963169075.1. Taxonomy (GTDB): domain Bacteria; phylum Myxococcota_A; class Bradymonadia; order Bradymonadales; genus CAUJGC01. The sequence continues at coordinate 7,462 of CAUJGC010000591.1, read as the reverse complement.
CAACGGCCAGATCGCCCGCTGGCTCAAGGAGCGGGATCTGCGGGTGGCCGGGGTGAACGTGACGGCGGCGATGGGGCAGATCGAGCGCCCGCTCCTCTGCGTGCTGGCGAACGCCGACGGGATCGTGACGCCCGAGGCGGCGCTCTCCATCCAGCGGGCGATGCCCCCTGGCCGGGTCGAGGTCCTGGCCGTCGGAGACGACGCCCGCTGGTTCGCCCACGCCGATCTCTTCATCAACGAGGAGGCCCAGGAGAAGGTCTTCGCCCCGCTTGGGGCGTGGCTCCTGGGCCAGCAGCGCGGCGCCGACGCCGCAGCGGAGGTGTCCTGATGGCACGGCGGCAGGTGGTGGCGGCGCTCCTCGCCTCGGCGGCGCTGATCGGGTGCGGCGAGGCAGCGGAGGAGGCGCCTCTCGCCGGGGAGGCCGACGCGGGCGGCGGGGAGGACGTCGGCGGCGGCGGGGAGGATGGCGGCGGCGATCCCGCGGTCCCGACCATGCTGGGCTTTGAGGCCGACATCCGGCCGCTGATCGAGCGGAGCGGCTGCCTGGGGTGCCACGGCGGCATCGCCAGCTACTACATGGGGAGCTACTTGGACGTCATCAGCACCGGGGTCCACGCCCCGCTGATCATCCCCTGCGATCCCGACGGCAGCCCGCTGGTGCAGAAGGTGCGCCCCGCCGGTCCCTACCCCTTCGGCGGGGTCATGCCGCCCAACAGCGCCGGGATCGCGCCCGAGGATCTGGCGATCCTTCGCCAGTGGATCGCGGAGGGCGCCCAGGAGGTCTACACGCCGGGGTTCTGCGAGTGATTTGGCGCTCAGCGGAAAAAGGCTGTCCGGGCTGACTTGACAACCGAGTCGAAGTGCATGGATGCTGGGGGGCTCCGAAGGGGTGCCCCAGAGTGGGCATCCCCACTGATGACGAAGCAATCAAGGAAGCACCATGAAGACCAAGATCCTGACCCTGACTGTGTTCATCGTCTCCCTCAGCATGATGGCCGTCGTGGCCTGCTCCAAGCCCGAGGAGGCCAAGACCGATGGCGCTCCCGCCGCGGGCGCCGCCAGCGCTCCCGCCGCCGAGGGTGAGATGAAGAAGGAAGAGGGCGGCGCCAAGATGGAAGAGAAGAAGGAGGAGGCCGCCAGCGCCCCCGCCGCCGAGATGAAGAAGGAAGAGGGCGGCGAGATGAAGAAGGAGGAGCCCGCTGGCGAGGAGAAGAAGGAGGAGGCTCCCGCCGCCCCGTGATGATGTCGCGTCGTTGACGTGCTAAGATGGCGGGCATGAGGCAGGGCTTCATGCCCGCTCGCTTTTTCTTGGGATCGCCTGGCCGGGAGGTGGTGGATGCGCGGTGTGAGACGACGGAGCGTGTGGGCGGCGGCGTGGGCGTTGGGCGCGCTGGGGCTGGCGGGGTGCGTGACCCCGACGGATCATGCGCCGAAGGCGCCGCCGGGGCTGGAGTCGGCGGAGCTCTATCAGGGGCCTGGCGGCGGGGGCGGGGGGGCGTCGCCTCCGGCGTCGGTGGTGCTGCCTGCGCCGCGGGCGACGCCGCCGCGCTCGGCGCCGATGGCGGTGATCCCGCAGGTGACGCAGGCGCGTCCGGCGCCGGCGGGTGAGCTGAAGCCGGATCCGGTGTTGATCTCGGACGCGGGGATCCGGGATCTGCGGGTGAGCGCGTCGCGGGGTCAGGCGGGCGGGGTGGTGGTGCTCTGGCCGCGGGTGGTGCCCTCGTCCCAGACCGAGGCGGCGCGTCCTGTGGCGGCGGCGATCCAGCAGCAGCTGCGCCAGCTGACGACCCACGCGGCGCCGGGCAAGCCGCTGGACGTGCGCCCGGAGCCCGAGCGGGTGTGTCCGCGCGCGGGCTGCGCCGGGGCCAGCGTCGGGGCGATGCTGGCGATCTCGCCGGGCGGGGCGTGCGCGGTGGTGGGGTGGGTGGCGGGTCCGGGGCCCGGGACGATGCGGCTCTTCCCCTGGGTGGGTGAGGTGACGCTGAAGCAGGAGGTGATCGACTTCCGCGAGCCGCCGGAGTCCTTCGTGGTCATCGAGGACTACGCGTCGTGCGAGAGCGTCGCGGCGAAGCTGGCTCAGGGCAACCCGGCGATGGAGGCGGCGCTGCGCTGAGGATGGGCGGAGGACGCAGCAGGCAGAGCGGCGAGCTGCGGCTGGGCGCCTTCGCCCTGGACGAGGTGCTGGGTCGCGGCGGGATGGGCGAGGTGTGGGGTGGGGTCCACCTCGCGTCGGGGGTGCCCGTGGCCGTGAAGGTGGTCCGGGTCTCGGAGGGGGAGGGGCGGGACTTCGCGCGGGCCTTCGGGGCGGAGGTCCAGGCGACGGCGAGGCTCCATCATCCCAATATCATTCACATCTTCGACTATGGTGAGATCGGCGCGGCGGAGGCGGCGCAGCGCGGCGGGGTGTTGGCGGCGGGGAGCCCGTACCTGGTGATGGAGCGCGCGGCGTCGGGCTCGCTCAAGGAGCTGGGGATGCCTCGGCACTGGGGGGAGTTCCGGTCGATCATGCTCCAGGTGCTGGACGCGCTGGCGCACGCGCACGCGCGGGGCGTGGTGCACCGGGACATCAAGCCGGGGAACCTGCTGGTGGCGTCGGAGGAGGGCGGTGTGCCGCTCTTGAAGCTGAGCGACTTCGGGATCGCGACGGCGCTGGAGACGAGCGGGAGCCGGGTGGAGGGGCCAGCGGCGGGGACGCCGCACTTCATGTCGCCGGAGCAGATCCACGGGCTCTGGCGGGATCAGGGTCCGTGGACGGATCTCTACTCGGTGGGTTGTCTGGCGGTGCAGCTCTTGACGGGCTATCCGCCCTTCTACAAGCCGGGGCAGGCGATCATGGACGTGGTGCGCGCGCACGTCTACTCGCCGGTGCCGCAGGTGCGGCCCGGGATCCCGACGCCGGAGGGGGTGCAGGGGTGGCTGGCGTCGCTCCTGGCGAAGACGCCGCGCGAGCGGCTTCAGCGGGCGGCGGACGCGGCGTTTCACCTCCTGGCGCTGGGCGATCCGGCCTGGGGCGGGGAGTCGGAGGTGGAGGCGGAGACGCAGCCGTCGTCGTTCAAGACGGCCACGGGGCGCGCGCTGCCGCCGATGCGGGTGACGCTCTCGCTGCCCTCGATGGGGTGGAGCGCGGCGGCGGCGCAGCGGCGCGGCGCGGCGACGGCGCCGCCGCTGCCGTCATCGTGGGCGCGCCCGTCGGAGGCGCCGTGGTCTGCGACGCTGGCGGGGGCGGGGCTGGGGCTCTTCGGGGTGCGTCCGGCGCCCTTTGTGGGCCGCCAGGCGGAGCGGGACGCGCTCTGGGCGGCGCTGCGCCGGGTGGCGCAGACGGGTCAAGGCGAGGTGGTGCTGCTCCAGGGTGACGGCGGGGTGGGGAAGTCGCGGCTGGTGGAGTGGCTGACGGAGCGGGCGCACGAGGTGGGCGGCGCCACGGTGCTGCGGGCGACCCACACGCAGATGGGCGCCCGGACGGACGGCGTCGCGCACATGCTGGCGCGCTTCCTCCAGTGCGCGGGGCTGCGGCGGGAGTATGTGCTGGACCGGGTGGAGGTGGTGCTGCGGGATCTGGACCCGAGCGGCCAGGCGCGGGAGGACGCGGCGGCGCTGGCGGAGCTGATGGCGCCCGCGCTGGGGCACGACGACACCGGGGAGTTCCCGCGCCTGCGCTTCGCGAACCCCGAGGAGCGTCACCGGGTGATCGAGCGCTTCGTGGGTCGGCTGGCCCGGAGCCGCCCGGTGATCCTCTGGCTGGATGATCTTCAGTGGGGCGCGGACGCGCTGGCGCTGGCCCAGCACCTCCAGCGGGCGCAGGCGGAGGCGCCGCAGCCGGTCCTCATCCTGGGGGTGGCGCGTGAGGAGGCGCTGGCGGAGCGTCCGGCGGAGGCGCAGCAGGTGGCGGGGCTCCTGGGGCTGGCGGGGGCGTCGTCGCTGCGGCTCGGGCCGCTGCCGCCGGGCGAGCATCGGGAGCTGGTGCGGGCGCTGCTGGGGCTGGAGGGCGGGCTGGCGGAGGAGGTGGCGTCCCGGACGGAGGGGCGTCCGCTCTTCGCGATCCAGCTCATCGGGGGCTGGGTGCAGCGCGGGGTGCTGGAGCCGAGCGCCCAGGGCTTCCAGCTCCGTGCAGGCGAGGTGGTGCAGATCCCGGCCGATCTCTTCGAGGTGCTCCTGGGTCGGCTGCGGGGGGTGGTGCGCGGGCACCGCTCGCCGCGTGGCGTCGAGGAGGCGCTGGAGCTGGCGGCGGCGCTGGGTCAGTCGGTGGACGAGGAGGACTGGCGTCTGGCGTGTCGTCGGCGCGGCGTCCACGCGCCCGAGGGGCTGGTGGCGGAGCTGGAGCGGCAGCGCCTGGTGGAGCGCACCGAGGTGGGCTTTGCCTTCACCGAGGGGCTGATCCACGAGGCGCTGGAGCGCGCAGCGGCCGAGGGGCGTCGTCGCAGCGGCCAGCACCGGGTCTGCGCCGAGGTGGTGCGGGATCGCTACGGGGAGGAGTCGGCGGCGTCGCTCCAGCGGATCGCGGCGCACCTGCTGCTGGGGGGGCAGGCGGGGGAGGCGCTGGACCCGCTCTTGCGGGCGGCGCGGCTGCATCGGGGGATCGGAGATTACGTGCAGGCGCAGGGGGTGCTCCAGCAGGCGACGGAGCTGCTGGGGCACCTGCGCGCGGCGCCGACGGACGCGCGCCGCGGTGAGGTGCTGCTTGAGTTTGCGATGCTCGCGCTGGACGTCGGGGAGATCCAGCGGGCGGAGAGCTACGTCCAGGCCGCGGAGCGGGTCGCGCGCAGCGCCCCCCACCGGGAGGAGCTGGCTGCGGTGGCGCTCCAGGTCCGGGTGCGGCTCGCGGAGGCGCGGGGTGAGCTGGACGCGGCGCTGGAGTGCGGCGAGCGGGCGCTGGACGCCTGGACGCAGCTGGGCGACATGCGGGAGGTGGCGCGCTGCCTGCTCGCCTTGGGGCAGGTGTCGCGGCTGCGGGGTGAAGGCGAGGCGGGGCTGCGCTACGGGCGCTCGGCGCTGGCGCTGCTGGAGCGCGGCCCGGAGGATGAGGTGCTGGCGTTCGCGCTGCACGGCCTGGGGCTGGCGCTGCTGGCGCAGGGGCAGCTGGAGGAGGCCGAGCCGGCTTTGATGCGGGCGGTGTCGCTCTTTCAGCAGATCGAGCACCGGGCGGGGCTGGCGCAGGGGCTCTACGCGCTGGGGAGCCTGGCGTGGCGCCAGCGCCACGGCGACGAGGCCGAGGAGTACCTGACCCGCGCCGTCAAGCTGGCGGAGGCGACCGGCTTCCGCGAGGCGCCGCTCTACCGCGTGGAGCTGGCCGCGGTCATGTTCGGCGCGTCGCGTCCGCTGGACGCGCTGGCGGCGCTGGAGCAGGCGCGCCGCGAGGCCGTCATCGCAGGCGCCCACGGCGTGCTTGGGGTGGCTCACGCGGGGCTGGCGGCCTGCGCGGCGCTCCTGGGGGAGTGGCGGACCTTCGATCAGCACGTCGAGACGGCGCTGCACCTGCTGGATGACTCGGGGTGGATCCAGGCCTCGCTCCCCGCGATGATGGAGCGCGCCGGGGACTGCGCGCTCCAGGCCCAGCGCGACGCGCAGGCCCAGCGCGCCTACGAGATCGCGCTCCTGCAATACACCGCCCTGGGCTGGAAGGCCCAGGTGGAGATCGTGGCGACGAAGGTGCGGGCGACGACCCCCCCGGGGGCGTAAGCTCCAGGCAAAGCCTGGAGCAACGCCCCCGGCCCCCCCGTGACGGGGGGGCACCGACGGGTCGCTGGGTGGGTGGGGCGGTTGAGATCACCTTGGGGCTGCCTTGGGCGGTCGTGGAGGTGGTTGAGATCACCTTGGGGCTGCCTTGGGCGGTCGCGGAGGTGGTTGAGATCACCTCCAAGGTGCCTTGAGCGGTCGTGAAGGTGGTTGAGATCACCTCCAGGGTGTCTTGGACGGTCGTGGAGGTGGTTGAGATCACCTCCAGGGTGTCTTGGGCGGTCGTGAAGGTGGTTGAGATCACCTCCAGGGTGTCTTGGACGGTCGTGAAGGTGGTTGAGATCACCTCCAGGGTGTCTTGGACGGTCGTGGAGGTGATTTCGACCGCCCCCAGCGACCCGTCGGTGCCCCCCCGTCACGGCGGGGGGGTCCCGTCCGGTGTCAGCTCGACCAGGCGGGTGAGGCCGCCGAGGCGCTCGGTGACGAGGCGTTGGAGGGGCTCGCGGAGGGTCTTGGCGTCTCCGGCGACGATGAGGGTGAGGTCGGCGGGGCGGAGGGTCTGCTGGGCGGCCTGGGTGATGGCGTCGGCGTCGAGGCGCAGGAGGCTTTGCTGGAAGGTGTCCCAGGTGTCGGGGGGGAGGTGGAAGGCGTCGAGGTCTTCGAGGGTGTCGAGGGTGGCGCTCTGGGTGGCGAAGCGGGCGGGGAGGCGGAGGAGGGCGCCGCCGCGCTCGCGCTCCAGCTCGGCGGTGGTGGGTGGGGCCTGGGTCATGCGCTCGATCTCTTTGAGGAACTCGCGGGCGGCGTCGGCGGTGACGTCGCTGCGGACGGAGGAGGAGGCCTCGAACCAGCCGCCGCGGTCGATGTAGGTGAAGCCGGCGCGTGCGCCGTAGGTCCAGCCTTTGTCTTCGCGGAGGTTCATGTTGACGCGGCTGGAGAAGGAGCCGCCGAGGATGGCGGTCATGAGGAGGTGGGCGGGGTAGTCGTCGCTCTGGCGGGCGGGGCCGGTGGAGGCGAGGATGACCTGGGATTGGGGGGCCTTGGGGACGTCGATGAGGAGGAGGGTGTGCTGGCGTCCGGCGGGTGGTGGCGGGGTGCGGGGCGCGGGTGAGGCGCCGGTCCAGCCTGCGAGGCGGGGGGTGAGGAGGGCGGTCAGCTCCTCGGGGGTGGTGTCTCCGACGACGTAGAGGGTGGCGCCCTGGGGTTTGAGGGCGGTGTGGAGGCGGCGGATGTCGAGGGGCTGGACGCGCTTGAGGGTGGCCTCGGTGGTGAGGCGCCCCCAGGGGTGGGCGGCGCCGAAGAGGGTAGGGCGGAGGAGGCGGCTGGCGACGTCGCGGGTGTTGCCGCGCTCCTGGAGGAGATCGGCGCGGAGGTCGGCGCGGACGCGCTCGAGGTCGTCTTTGCGGAGGCCTGGGCGGAGGAGGAGGTCTGCGGCGAGGTCGAGGGTCTGGGGGAGGTTGGCCTTGAGGGCGCGTCCCTGGAGGCCGATGCGTCGGGTGTTGCTCCAGGCCCAGAGGTTGGCGCCGAGGGCGTCTTGCTGGGCCTCGAAGGCGTCCTTGGTGAGGTCTTCGGTGCCCTGGCTCCAGAGGCGTGCGGTGAGGGCGGCGAGGCCTTCTTTGCCGCGGGGGTCATCGCCTGCGCCGAGGGGGAAGGCGTGGGAGATGGCGTGGTGGGGGTGGTCATGGCGCTCGACGTGGACGACCTCCTGGCCGTTGTCGTGGCGGAAGCGCCGGGGGCTGGGGCTGGTGAAGGGGGGGGCGGGTTGGACGGCGGGTCGCTGGGCGCGCTCGGC
>CAUJGC010000590.1 GCA_963169075.1 Myxococcota bacterium | reverse complement strand
CGACGAGGAAGCAACGCGAAGAAGAGCTCAAGGCGTGGTTTCAACGCCCGCCCCAGCCCGAAGGCTGAGGCGACCACAAAGCGCGTCGCAACCCATATCTCTACCAGGGTTTCAACGCCCGCCCCAGCCCGAAGGCTGAGGCGACCGCCCGACTACTACAACCTCCTCAACGATCTGACGTTTCAACGCCCGCCCCAGCCCGAAGGCTGAGGCGACGTCCACGTCAGCAACGCGCACGTCGGGGACGTTGTTTCAACGCCCGCCCCAGCCCGAAGGCTGAGGCGACGACGGGGTGGAGCGGCGTGCGGTGGAGCGGCGCTTGTTTCAACGCCCGCCCCAGCCCGAAGGCTGAGGCGACCCGTTGCGGGGTGGGTCTACACGCCCGCGCCGCGTTTCAACGCCCGCCCCAGCCCGAAGGCTGAGGCGACCGTAGAGGGTGGAGCGGTCGCGCTCCGTGTCGATGTTTCAACGCCCGCCCCAGCCCGAAGGCTGAGGCGACGGGGAGACCACTGAACATAAGGCGACCATCAACGTTTCAACGCCCGCCCCAGCCCGAAGGCTGAGGCGACTCCGGCGCTCCAACACGTGGAGGCGCCGGGGAAAAATGTCTCGCATCGCGAGGGTCGAGTCAAGGGGGTGAGCGTCGCCTGGATCATGGGGAGGAGGAGGGGCGGGAGGGCGGTGGAGAGGAGATCGCGAGAGGGGTGGGGGTTGGGTGTGTGGTGGGGGTTCGCGATGGCCCGCGTTGCGGGCTGAAAGAGCCGCCTGACCGCTTTATGCCGTAATGTCCCTTGTTGCAAGGGGCGTGTCCCTTGTTGCAAGCCGCTCCCTGGATTTTTCCAGGCCGTTGCTGTCGGGCTCCGCCGGTTTGCAAGGGCGTTGCGAGGCGTTGCGAGGCGTTGCGAGGGGGGGAAGGCGCCGTCCTATTCCCGTCGCCCCCACCCGTCGCCCCCGCCGACTCGTCACCGACCTGCTTCCGACCTGCTTCCGACCTGCCGCCGACTTCCCACCGACCTCTCACCGACTTCCATCCGACTCGACAGGAGCGGGCTCGGCGGATTTCTGCCGACTTGTCACCGACCTGCTTCCGACATCCACCGACCTGCTTCCGACTCACCACCGACCTTCCACCGACCTGGCGACAAACGGGGACAAGTCAGGACGGGAGGGGGAAGCGAGGGGGAAGCGAGGGCCCAAGCAGGAAGGGCCTGGCTTGGTGCCAGGCCCTTCCTTGGGGGGCTTCGGGGCCCTCATCGGTCCCACATCAACTCCCACATCCGCCCTTCTGCCACGAGCGATCGGGTTCCTCCAGGTTCCTTCAGCGCTTGTCCGGGCGGGGTTGTGGGGTCGATGCGCTTCGTCAGGGAGGGCCTTGGGGGCTACTCCTCCTCTTCGAGGAGGGTGTAGCCGATGGTGAGGAGGAGGAGGTTCTGGACCTGGAATTTATCGAGGAGGGCGGGCTGCTTGACGGCGCGGAACTCGTAGTCGAGGGAGGCCCAGGAGACGAGGCGGAGGCTGGCCTTGATGAAGAGCTCGGTGTTGGTCAGCTCGGTGAAGCTCTTATCGCTCTCGTCGGTGCTGTTGTAGAAGGGGGTGAGGAACTCGGCGCCGGCGGTGTAGAGGATGCGCTCGCTGAAGACCTGTCCGCTGGCCTGGGCGACGACCTCGGCGCCGACCTGAACGAAGTCTTGCAGCTCGGTGGCCTCGATCTCGGGGGTGTCTTTGTTGTCTTTGAGGGCGAGCTGGTTGTCTGCGAAGACCTGGCGTGCGCCGAGGCCTGCGCGAAGCTCGACGTTGAGCCACTTGCGTCCGACGGGTCGTGCGAAGAAGCCCGCGGACTCCTTGAGGGTGAAGGGGAAGAAGGGGTCGGTCAGGGGGAGTCGGTCTGCGGTGATGGTGTCCACCTGGCCGTCGGGTCGTGTGATGGCGTAGCTGACGGGTGCGGGCTGGACGTCTTCGCCTTTGAAGATGGAGGTCTGGAGCTTGAGGCGGGCGAAGGGTCCGAGCCAGGGGACGCTGGGGATGTGGTAGTAGTAGATGCTCTCCAGCTCGACGAGGTCGGTGGTGCGGACGAACTCGGAGACGACGGGTGTGCGGGTGAAGGTCTCGGAGATGTTGAGGGTGTTGCGGGACTCGTGGCTGCCGTTGAGGTACTTGAGGCCGCTGGTGACGTTGAAGCCGAGGGTCCAGGAGGAGCCGTCGGGCTGGCCGATGACGCTCTGGTTGGAGCTGAAGCTGGCGCTGGCGCCGATGGCGAGGTGGGCGTCCCAGCCCTGCTTGGCCTCGATGTCGGTCTCGGCGCTCTGCTCGGGGACGTACTCGCGCTCCTCCTGGGCGCTGACGGGTGCGGCGGCGAGGAGGAGGGCGGGGAGGAGGAGGGCGGCTGCGCCGAGGAGCTTGTGGGGCATGGTGTCTCCTTTCGTGGGGAGGTGTGTGTGGTGAGGTGTGGGCGTGTCGTGGCACGCCGCGTCGCAGTTTTTGGCAAAGAGCGTGCCGGAGTCGCAGGGTGAGGCGGCTGGGGTGTCGCGGGTGTCTGGCGCGTGGGAGGGTGTCGCGCGCCGCTACACGTCGATCTCCAGGCGCTTGAGCTTCCTGTAGAGGGTGGAGCGGCTGATGCCGAGGCGCTCGGCGGCGGCCTTGATGTTGCCGTCGGAGGCGACGATGGCGGCGCGGATGAGGTTGGACTCGTGGTCCTCCAGGCTGAGGCTGGAGGGCGCGCTGGGGATCATCTGGGTGGCGCCGAGGGCGGGGAGGTCGATGCCTGCGACGCGTCGTCCGGTGGCCTCGGCGACGATGCGCTTGGGGAGGGCGTCCACGTCGATGACGTGTCCTGGGGCGACGAGCCCGGCGCGGAAGATGACGTTCTGCAGCTCGCGGACGTTGCCGGGCCAGGAGTAGCGGCAGAGGAGGTTGAGGGCCTCGGGGGTGAGGCCCTGGATGTCGCGTCCTTCGCGCTCGCGGAGGTTGCGGAGGAAGAGGCTCACCATCTGGGGGAGGTCCTCGATGCGCTCGCGCAGGGGCGGGATGTCGATGACGACGACGTTGAGGCGGTAGTAGAGGTCTTCGCGGAAGGTGCCTTTGACGATCTCGATCTCGAGGTCGCGGTTGGTGGCGGCGAGGATGCGGCAGCGGACGGGGATGCGAGCGTTGGCGCCGACGCGCTCGAACTCGCGCTCCTGGAGGACGCGGAGGAGCTTGGCCTGCATGCGGGCGTCCAGCTCTCCGATCTCGTCGAGGAGGATGGTGCCGCCGCTGGCCTCTTCAAACTTGCCGACGCGGCGCTGGACGGCGCCGGTGAAGGCGCCGCGCTCGTGGCCGAAGAGCTCGGATTCGAGGAGGTCTGCGGGGATGGCGGCGCAGTTGACGGCGACGAAGGGCTGGGCGCGCCGGGGGCCGTGGTAGTGGAGGAGCTTGGCGAAGACCTCCTTGCCGACGCCGGACTCTCCGGTGAGGAGGACGGGGACGTTGGCGTCGGTGACGCGCTCCGCGAGCTGGAAGACGCGCTGCATGGCCTTGCTGGCGCCGATGATGTCCTTGTAGCGGTACTGCTCCTGGATGGAGCGCTTGAGGCGCGCGACCTCGCGGCGGAGGTCGTTGCGCTCCAGGATGCTCTCCAGGGTGGCGCGGACCTTCTCGCGCTCCAGGGGCTTGGGGAGGTAGTCGCAGGCGCCGGCCTTCATGGCGGAGACGGCGCCTTCGACGGAGCCGTGGACGGTCATCATGACGACGGGGAGCCCGGGGGCGCGCTGGAGGATGTGCTCCAGGAGCTGCGGCCCGTCCATGCCGGGCATCTGGACATCCAGCAGGACCATGCCGAGGTCTTCGGCGTCGATCACGGAGAGGGCCTGGGCGCCGCCCGGAGCCAGGACGGCCTGGTGCCCCATGGAGGCGATCCAGATGCCGATCAGCTCCAGGAGGTCGGTGTCGTCATCCACGACGAGGATCTTGACGGGGGGGGTGTCCATGAGACGCGCCGGAGGTCGAGGAGTTGGGGTGGCTTGCGAGTCTGCCAGTCGTCCCTGCGCTGTTGCAGGGTGAGACTCTGTGTACTTCATTCTGGGACGCAGCGCTACGCTGCGTCGTCAAGCCGGGGCAGTAACACCGCTGCTGTCGCAAGCGTCACGCCGTGCCAAAAAAAGGGCGCCTTCAGCCGGAGGGACGATCCAGCGGCATGAAGGGCGGCGGGAGGGTGAAGTAGAAGGTCGCGCCGCCCGCGTCGGCGTTGAAGACGCCGATCTCGCCGCCGTGGGCGTCGATGATCGCCTTGGAGATGGCGAGCCCGAGCCCGGTGCCGCCCTTCTGCCGCGTCGCGGCGCCGTCGAGCTGCTGGAAGCGTTGGAAGAGGCGCGCCCGGGCCTCGGGGGGGATGCCCGGCCCCTGATCGGTGACCTGGACGTGGACGCCCCCCTGGGCGGCGCGGGCGGCCTGGACGGTGATCTGGCTGGCGGCGGGCGAGAACTTGATCGCGTTGCCGATCAAGTTGATGAGGACCTGGAGGAGCCGATCCGCGTCGCCCTGGGCCTCCAGGCGCTCGGGGACCTGGGTGCGGAGGGTGACCCCGGCCTGGGCAGCGGCGCCTCCCAGCCCGTCCACCGCGGTGCGGACCAGGGCCGGGATCTCGACGGAGGCGATGTCGAAGCTCATCTGCTGCGACTCCATCTTGTCCAGGTCAAGGATGTCGTTGATGAGGCGGATGAGGCGCTCGGCGTTGCTCTGCGCGATGGCGATCAGCTCCTGGGCGTCCTCGGGCAGCGGCCCCATGACGCCGCCCGCCAGGAGCCCCAGGGAGCCCCGGATGGAGGTGAGGGGGGTGCGCAGCTCGTGGCTGACCGTCGAGACGAACTCGTCCTTGAGGCGGTCCAGCTCTTTGAGCGCGCTGATGTCGTGGCAGATCAAGGAGAAGTAGGCGATCTGCCCCTCGGGCGTGCGATGGGCGAGGAGGAGCGCCGCGCAGGGGAGCGGCTCGCCGTGGGCGGTGCGGAGCGTCAGCTCGCCGCTCCAGACCCCGCGCTCCTGGGCGAGAGGGAGGGCCTGCTCCGTGAAGGTCCGGTGGGCCTGGATGGTCAGCGGGGCGGTGAGGTGCTGCGCCTGGAGCGACACCTCCTGGGTCAGCCCCATGAGCCGACGCCCCGCCTGGTTCAAGAAGAGGAGGCGCCCGTCGGCCTGGAGCATGGCGACAAAGTCAGGGGTCGCCTCCAGCACCGCGCTGAGGCGCTGGCGCTCCGCGTCGGCCTGGGCGCGCGCCTCCTGGACCTGGTGCGCGGCGATCACGCGCCCCAGGCTCTCCACCATCAGCTCCATGATGTCCAGCTCGTAGTCGCTCAACGGCAGGCGCCGCTCGCTGGAGGACTGGAAGACCAGCGCGGCCCCCAGCTCTCTCTCCCACCGCAGCGGCGCCGCCAGGAAGACGCTCCCGTCGCGTCGCGCCGCCGAGCTGACCCGCCTGCGGCTGGACTCGCGCAGCGGCCAGGCGACCAGGAGGCCCTCCTCCAGCGCGCCCAGCCCAAGCTCCTGCGAGGAGTGCGGCGCGAGATCCCACGGCGCGTCGCCCAGCGTGTAGGTCAGGCGGAAGAGCCCATCCTCCAGCGCGAAGATCCCGGCGGCGTCCATGCACAGAAAGTCCAACCCCACCTGGATGTACTCATACACCGCGTCGCAGAGGGTGGCGTGCTGCGCTGCCGTGAGCCGGTGCAGGCGCTTGAGCCCCGCCGAGTAGCGCTCCAGATCCTCGTTCTGCTGGGTGATGGCCTCGCGGAGCGCCCGCTGCTCGGTGACGTCGCGGGCTGCGGCGAAGACGACCCGCGAGTCCTCATCGAAGATCGCGGTCCACTGGAGCCAGCGGTAGGTGCCGTCCCCGCAGCGGTAGCGGTTCTCGAAGCGCTCGGCGCCGCGTCCCTGGAGCACCCGCGAGAACTCCCGCAGCGTCGCGGCGCGATCCTCCGGGTGGACGAAGCTCATGTAGGGGCTTGAGAGCAGCGCCTCTTGCGGGAGCCCCAGCGTGCGCTCCCAGGCGTGGTTGAGCCGCGTGAAGTAGCCCTCGCTGCTGACCAGCGCGAGCAGCTCCGGCGTGAGGGAGAAGAAGTGCTCCAGCTCCCGCTCGACGCGCTGGAGCCGCGAGACGTCGCGCACGATCCAGATGAAGATCGGCCGCTGATCGTGCCGCCCCCGCGCGATGGTGATCTCCATGGGGAAGGTGGAGCCGTCGGCGCGCTGGCCGATCATCTCATGCTCCACCCCGAAGAGGCGCGTGTCGCCGGTCTCCATCGCCTCCGCGCCCACCGTGGCGCCAGGCGGCAGGAGGCGGAGGATCGTGAGGTCCGCCATCTCCTCCGGGCTGTAGCCAAAGATCCGCTGCGCCGCCTTGTTGGAGGTGAGGACGCGCCCGTTGAGGTCGATGGAGAGGACGCCGTCCGGCATGTGCTCCAGGATGGCCTCGCTCCGCTGCAGCGCGTCCAGGAGCGCGTCATCGGCAGCCGCAGGCGGGCGCAAAAGGCGCGAGGCCGCCCGCGCGATGGGCTCAAAGACCTCCAGCAGCTCCGCAGGCTCCCCGCGCGGCGACCCCGCGAGCCCCAGCACGCCCCACACGCGCCCGTCGGCGCTGAGCGGGAGGCCGAGCATCAGCCCCGCGGCGGCGCTGGCCTCGCTGCTCCGCGGCGCCGCCGTGACCACCGCCGCGCCGCGGCGCAGCACCGTGGCGGCCAGGCCCCGGTCGGCCTCCACCTCCAGCGGCAGCGCGGCGAAGAAGCCTCCCGTCGCGGCGTTCCACGCCCCGCCGACCAGCGCGAGCGGCGGCGGCGCCACCGCCGGGAGCACGACGCCCCAGGTGAAGCCCGTCTCCTGGAGGATCGTCCCCAGGAGCTGCTCTGCGCGGATTGTCTGGGGTACATCTTGAGCGTCATGCAGATCGAGCACGCGCGCCAGGAGTGATGTCCAGCTTTGCATCGCCTCAGCGTGTTGTGTTGAGAGCCCTCGTCGCTCCAGCCGTCGCATCCTATACTCAAGGCGCGGCGCGCTGTCGAGCGCGCCGACGCGTAAAGCACCACAGAGTTGACGCCAACACCCAGAGGCCCCCCGGTACACCGCCGGATCTCCCACCCTGCATACATCCCGACGCTTCACGGGCCGAAGGCGGCGCCGGGCTCTCCGCCACGCGCGGATCGCGCTCGCCCGGATCGACGCGCCCGTTGGCGTTCAGATCCTCGCCTGCCACGCAGATCCCTGGACGCTCGCCGGGGCCGTCGCACCGACCGTCGCGGTCGGTGTCGGGGTGGAGCGGATCGGTGCCCGCGCTGCCCAGCGCCTCCAGCGCGTCGGGCAGCCCGTCGCGGTCGGTGTCGGGGTAGAGGGGGTCCGTCCCAAGCTCCACCTCCGCCGCGTCGGAGAGGCCGTCGTGGTCGGTGTCCGGCTGCGTCGGGCTCGTCCCGTGGGTGTGCACCTCGTCGCCGTCGGAGAGGCCGTCCCCGTCGCTGTCCACCCGCAGCGGGTTCGTGCCCCAGCGCGCCTCCTCGGCGTCCGTCAGCCCGTCTTGATCCCGATCCTGCGCAGGCGCCTCCGCGTCAGGGCGGTCAGGCGGCGCGTCGGCCAGGCTGACGTCCTCGCTGCCGCTGTCCTCGCCGCCGCTGTCCTCCAGGCCCCCATCCTCCCCCACGTCCGCCGGGCCGCTGTCCGGCGTCCCGGCGTCCAGCTCCTCCGGCGCCTCGAACACCACCGCCAGCGGGCTCAACCGCTGCTGCGCCTCCCGCTGCACGCCCCCCAGGCACGGCTGCGAGACGACCTCCACCACCGGCGCCAGCGACCCCGCCCCGGCTGCCCCCGGCGACGCGACCAGGCGCAGCGTGATCTCCACCTCGGCCTCCGGCGCCAGGTCGCCCAGGAGCAGCCCCGACGCCAGCGTCTCCCGGCTCCCCGCCTGCCCCAGCCGATCCCCCGGCGCGCCGTCCAGCGCAAAGCCCCCCGGCGCCACCTCCAGCCCCTCAGGCAGCGGCAGCGTCAAGATCGCGTCCCGCGCCGTCAACGTCCCCTCGTTCCGCGCGACCCACCGCACCTCCCGCGCCTCGCCGGGCCGCCACTCCCCGCTCCGGCTCGCGCTCACCGCCCCCACCACCTCCGGCGCCAGGATGTCCAGCTCCAGCCCCAGCGAGGTCAGCAGCACCTCATCCCCCCCACCCGGCGACGACGACGCCACGATCAAGAGCGACGTCTGCCCCGGCTGGAGGTGCCGCGCCGAGGTCCGCAGCGTCGTCGAGGTCAGATCCCAGCCCTGCCGCACGCCGCCTTGGCTTGGCATGGATACATCTTGATTTCTTGATTCAAATGTCGCCCCGCTCCCCGCGATCCGCGACGTGAAGAAGTTGTCCGCCGGGTGACCCGGCGACGCCAACGACACCCGCTCCAGCCCGTCCGGCCAAAGCTCCACCTGGAGCCGATCCCCACCCCGATCCACATCCCCCTCCATCGCGGAGACGTGCAGCGTCCCGTTCGGCTCGCCCCCCGGGCTCGACGGGCACGTGTCCTCAATGAAGGCGCTGTAGCTCCCGCCGTCGATCAGGTCCGCCAGGTGGAAGATCCACAGCTCCCGCATCGGGCGCGACGGATGCGCGAACGCCACCAGGAGCGTCCAACCCGCCGCGTCCAGCTCGCTGTCACCCCGCGCCGCCGGCACGCCGCGCACCCCATAGCGCCCCGCGCCCCCCCCGCGCACCGCCGCCGTCACGTCCGCCGAGTGCGCGTAGAACGCCGCCGGCCTCCCAAGCCGCAGCCCCTGCGCGAAGACGATCCGCGTCACCGGGTCCGGCGTCACCGACACCGCCTCGCCTTGGGGCGTCACCAGCGTCACCGCCCGGTCGATCTGGGCGGCGTAGTCCTCGTCCTCGTCCGCGTAGCGCGCCGCCCAGACCAGCTCCGCGTGCAGGATCTCCGCCCCGGCGGGCAGCGCCAGCGTCGCCGCCGAGCCCCCCTCCTCCCAGCGCAGCGCGCTGGGCGCCGGATAACCCGGCGCCGCTCCCTCCCCAGGCCACCCCACGAACGCCCCCAGGCTCCCCCCGCTCCCCGCCTCCACCCCGCCCAGCCCCCGCGTGTTCCCCGTGACCGCGATCCCACCCCGCGCGATCCCGTTGTAGCGCGGCAGGTTATGCGCCGCGGCCGCCCCGCTCCCAAGCATCACCCACGCCGCCGCCGCCGCCGCCGCGCCCAGCACCCACCACGCCACGCCTCGCCTCACCGCTCCACCTCCGCCTCGGCCTGCACCTGCCGGAGCGCCCGCACCAGCGCGTCGGCCTCGGTGACGGTCAACCCCTCCGCCACGACGCACGGCGCCGCCTCCGCCAGCCCCTTCGCCTCCGCCAACCCCAGGCGCAGCTGCTCCCGCAGCGCCTTGATCACCTGGAGCTTGTGCGGACCCACACCCCCGAGCCGCACCCGCGCGTCCCGCGTCGGCTCGGCGCGGGACCAGACCTCGGCGCGCGCCGACGCGCCGCTCTCCTCCAGCGCCCGCACCAGCCGCTGCGCGTCCAGCCACGTCACCCGCTGCGCCACCCGCGCCGGGAAGCCGCGCAGCCGGTGCTGCGCCTCCGCCACGCTCACCCCGAACGCGTCCCGCAGCGCGTGCGCCGCACCCCGCTCGTTCGGCGCCTCGTCCACCCAGATGTCGTACTCCTCCGCCGAGGCCTCCCCGCGCTGCGGACCCCACCCCACCCGCGTCCCGACCACGCGCGCCACCGCGCCGCTCGCCTCCAGCTGCGCCTTCGCCTCCCAGGCCTCCGCGTACCCCACGCACTCCAGCAGCACCACCGGCGGGCGCTCCGACAGGTCCTTGGCCTCCTTCAGCCCGCAGCCCACCGCCATGCGGATGTCGCGGATCACCGCGATCTTGTTCCGCCCCGTCTGCTCCAGGATCAGCTCCGCGCCGCACACCAGCGGCCAGCCCGCAGGCGCCTCGCCTCGCTGCGCCGCCTCGCGCCACGGCTGCGGCGGACGGCGCAGCTCCACCGGCCACCCCGCCGCCTGCATGTGCTCCTCCGCATACGAGACCCCCACCCCGGCGCTCCCGGGCGGCCAGGCGTCAAAGAGCCTGCACACCTCCTCCCACACCGCCGAGGAGGGCGCCTCATAGAGCAGCGCTCGCAGCGCCGCCATCTGCTCGTCCAGACCGCTCATCCGCTCCTCCTGGCCCTCCGCCCCGCTTCACACGCCCCACCTCAGCCTAACGCGCTGCGCGCGCCATGCAAGCGGCGGTTGTCATACGCCGTCAACGGCGCTAAAACCCACCCCGCACCCCACCGGGGGTGGCGCCGCGCACCTCGAAGGAGAGCACCCATGACCCGTCGCCTCATCACGGCCGCCTTGCCCTACGCCAACGGCCCCATCCACATCGGTCACCTCGTCGAGTACGTCCAGGCGGACATCCAGGCCCGCTTCATGCGCTCGATGGGACACGAGGTCCTCTACGTCTGCGCCGACGACACCCACGGCACCCCCATCGAGATCAGCGCCATGAAGCAGGGCATCACCCCCGATGAGCTGGTCGCCCGCACCTGGGAGCAACACCACGCCGACTTCCGCGCCTTCGGCATGTCCTTCGACGTCTACTACACCACCAACTCACCCGAGAACCGCGCCCTCGCCGGTCACATCTACGAGGCCCTCAAGCAGCGCGGCGTCATCACCCGACGCGCCACCGAGCAGATGTACTCCGAGTCCCTCGGCCGCTTCCTCAACGACCGCATGATCAAGGGCACCTGCCCCTTCTGCGGCGCCGCCGACCAGTACGGCGACGTCTGCGAGAGCTGCGGCAAGACCTACAAGCCCACCGACCTCCTCAACCCCTACGACGCCATCACCGGAGAGACCCCCGTCCTCCGCACCACCGAGAACATCTACGTCCGCCTCACCGACTTCGTGGACCTCCTCCGCGCCTGGAGCGCCGACGCCATCCCCCAGGACGGCGTCCGCAACTTCATCGAGACCTGGTTCACCACCGGCCTCGAAGACTGGTGCATCAGCCGCGACGCCCCCTACTTCGGCTTCGAGATCCCCGGCGAGCCCGGCAAGTTCTTCTACGTCTGGCTCGACGCCCCCGTCGGCTACATCGCCTCCACCTCCCGCTGGTGCCAGGACAACGGCCAGACCTGGGAGCAGTGGTGGGGACCCGACGCCGACACCCACATCACCCACGTCATCGGCAAGGACATCGTCTACTTCCACACCCTCTTCTGGCCCGCCATGCTCCACGCCGCCGGCCTCAAGATGCCCGACCACATCCAGGTCCACGGCATGCTCACCCTCAACAACGAGAAGATGAGCAAGTCCCGCGGCACCCTCATCAAGGCCCGCACCTGGCTCGACCACCTCGACCCCGAGTACCTCCGCTTCTACTACGCCGCCAAGCTCGGTGACGATATCACGGATTTTGATCTGAATCTCAATGACTTTCACATGAAGGTCAACGCGGAGCTGATCAACAACCTCGTCAACCTCACCAACCGCGTCCTCAAGTTCCTGGAGTCCCGCTTCGCAGGCGACCCCGGACCCCTCGACGTCGATCACCCCCTCGTCGCCACCGTCCAGGAGAGCGTCGCCCGCATCCAGGCCGAGTACGCCGCCTGGAACTACCGCGCCGCCGTCCGCGCCATCACCGAGCTGGGCAGCGTCATCAACACCTTCTTCCAGGATCAAGCCCCCTGGGCCCTGATCAAGGACGACCCCGAGGCCGCCCACCGCGTCTGCGCCCTGGCCCTCCACGGCGCCACCGCCATCATGGCCGCCCTCGCCCCCATCACCCCCGAGCTGGTCGCCCGCTTCAGCCAGTGCGTCGGCGTCGAACGCATCGGCTGGCAGCACGCCGGCACCGCCTGGCGCCCCGCCAGCGTCCACGCCCAGCTCCGCCTCCTCGACCGCATCGACCCCCAACACGTACAGAACATCCTGGAGCAGAGCATGTCCGAAGCGACACCCACGCCCCCCGCCACCCCCCCCCACGCCATCGAGGCCGACGACTTCAAGCCCGAGGTCACCTACGACGACTTCGCCAAGCTCGACCTCCGCGTCGGCGTCGTCGAAGAGGTCGAGCGCGTCCCCAAGGCCGACAAGCTCCTCCGCCTCACCGTCCACTGCGGCAAGCGCATCAACATCTTCGCTGGCGTCGCCAAGGCCTACGAAGACCCCGCCGTCCTCCTCGGCAAGCGCGTCCTCGTCCTCGCCAACCTCCAACCCCGCAAGATGCGCTTCGGCCTCAGCGAAGGCATGCTCCTCGCCGTCGCCGGACCCAACGACGAAGGCCTCGAGCTCGTCAACCTCCCCCCCACCGCCCTCGGCGGCTGGTCCGTCAGCTGACCCGGCCCAAGGGGTGGGCGCTGCCCACACCCGCTCAAGGGGGAGCCCCCCTTGAGAATCCCCATAACTCTCCGTGCAAAAAGTGAGGGCGC
>CAUJGC010000589.1 GCA_963169075.1 Myxococcota bacterium | reverse complement strand
GGGAAGCTCCCCCCGGAGCCCCCCGTTTTGTGTTAGGGTGGTTGCGGCTGGGGTGTGGGGGTGAGGAGGCTGCCGTGAAGCGTTGTGTGATGTTGAGCGTGCTCGTGGGTGGGCTGTGTACGGTGGCGTCGGTGGCGTCGGCGCAGGAGGCGCCGTCGCCTGTGCAGGGGGAGATCGGCGTCTGGTCGGGGTATATCTTCCGGGGGGTGCCGCAGTTTGTGGACCCGGAGGTGCCTGCGCTCCAGGGGGCGGTGGAGCTGGGCTACCCGGATCGGGAGGAGGGGGTGTGGGGGCGGCTGTGGTTGAGCACGGCGCTCTCGGAGCGGACGGCGAACACGCAGGCGGGGCGGGCGGATGAGGTGGACGTCGCGCTGGGGTATCGTTGGAAGACGAGCGCGTCGAGCTGGCTGACGCTGGGTGGGATCGTCTATCTACGCCCGGGGGATGAGCCGCTGGATGTCCGCGAGGAGGTGACGGCGCGCTGGGAGGTAGAGATCCCGATCATCGATCGCTTGAGGCTGCGCCCCTACGGAGCGGTCTACGGCGAGGTCTATCGGATGCTGGGGGTGTACGGTGAGGTGGGGGTGCAGGGGCGGCTGGAGCTGGAGTATGGGTTCTGGGCGGTGGCGGGTGGCTATGGGGGGACCAGCTTCTATGCGCGCGCGGGGGTGGTGGGCTTCGACGTCTTGAGCGGGCGGGCGGGGTTGGAGTATGTGCCGACGCCGGGGGTGGTGATCGCCGGGGTGGTCAACGCGGCGTTGACCAGCCTCTCGGTGAACCAGAGCCCGAGCGTGCTGGATGAGCACGGGCTGGTGTGGAGCGGGCTGGAGGTGCGCTACGCGCCCGCGTTTTGAGGGCGCGCAGCGCAGCGGCGCTCAGCGGAGGGCCTCCAGGTTGAGGCCGCCGGGGTAGGCATAGGAGACATCGCAGTCGTAGCCGTAGGCGACGAGGCCGAAGGGCTGATCGCCGCGGACGACGTGGACGCCGTCCTGAACGAGGAGCTGGATGTAGGAGAAGCCCGTGTTGCCGATGTCCTGGAGGCCCGCGACGGGCTGGCCGTCCACGGTGATGTTGGCGCCGACCGGGGCGATGATGTTGAGGTAGTCGCGGAGGTAGGCCGACGGGGTGAGGACGATGTACTCGTCGCGGTACTGGCTGGAGGGGACGGTGAGGGTGAAGGCCGGGTCCCCGATGCCGGTGCGTCCGCCGAAGCTGCTGCACTCGGGTGCGGAGGAGAAGCCGGAGTAGTTGGAGCCGTGGAGGAACTGTCCGACGAGGATGGGGCCGTCCGCCATGATCCGGAAGGATTGGTTGGTCTCGAAGGTGTGCTTCTGACCAAAGGCGAGGGAGAGGCCGTCGAAGGGCTGCGGGGGGAAGGTGCGGATGGTGACGGTGTCGTCGCCCGCGATGATGGTGAAGGTGTCGCGCTGGCTGGCGTTGCGTGGGGAGAAGGGGACGACGAAGTAGTCTTCGCCCCAGGTGTCGAGGGGGAACATCTGCTGTTCGATGTGATCGCAGTAGTTGGTGCTCACGGTGGGGATGTTGGCGCACTCGTGGCCTGCGAAGACGGCGATCTTCTTGCTGGAGCGGATGTAGGAGCCGGTGAGGTCGGCGCCGGTGGCGCCGGTGGTGGCGAGGCTGAGGACCTGGCCCTGGTTGAGGGTGACGGTGCGCTCCATGCCAGCGGTGATGCCCCCGGCGAGCCCGTTGCCCTGGGCGATGTTGGCGGTGGGGCGGATGGTGACCTCGGTGGTGCCTTCTTCGACGGCGACGAGGGTGCCGTAGGCGGCGGCCTGGGAGAGCCCGGCGGAGGCGTGCTGCCAGGACATGAGCATGTACTCGGTGCCGAGGGCGTTGCTGGGGAGGAGGAGGGAGGCGTCGTTGGTGAAGACGTTCTCGCCGTTGAGGGGGTTGAACTGGTGGACGGTGACGGGGATGGAGGAGTCCACGCGGAAGGTGCGGCTGTTGTAGAGGCCCGAGCCGTCGATGTGGCGTCCTGTGGGCAGCTCAAAGATGGAGAGGCCACCCGGCGCGACGTTGGGGTTGTTGAGGGTGAGGGGGCCGACGCCAGGGATGGTGATGGTGATCTCGGCGGTGAGGTCGGGGTTGGGGTTGCTGATGACCACAGCGGCGGGCTGATCGGTGCCGCCGTCGCGCTCGATGTTGTCGAGGTCAACAGCCCAGTAGTCGCAGCCGAGGTAGGAGCTCTCCTTGGAGTTGATCTCGCAGAGGGAGGCGCAGCGTCCTTGATCGCAGACGGTGCCGGCGCCGCAGCGGCGCTCTTCGACGAAGTCTGTGCCGTCGGGTGAGCAGATGGTGGCGACGTCGGTGCCGAGGCAGGCGGTCTCGCCTTCGTCGCAGATGCGGTCGGTGCAGGCGCCGTCGCGGCAGTAGAGGTTGTTCTGGCAGTCTCGGGGCTCGGTGCCTGTGCCGGCGGCGTTGCAGATGGCGAGGGCGTTGGGTCCGGAGCAGCCGAGGATGTCGCCGGGGGTGCAGATGGGCTCGCGGCAGGCGCCTCGGGCGCAGACGAGGCCGTTGTCGCAGGGCTCGGGGGTCCAGGCGCCTGCTTCGGGGTCTGTGCAGCGCTCGACGGTGGTGTCATCCGCGCAGCGGCTCTCGCCGGAGACGCAGGGGCCTGGGGTGTTGTTGTTGGCGGGGTTGTTGTTGGCGGGGTTGTTGTTTGCGGGGTTGTTGTTGGCGGGGCTGTTGTTGGCGGCGCTGTTGTTGGCGGGGTTGTTGTTGGTGGGGTTGTTGATCCCGGTGCCGTTGTTGTCGGAGACAGGGCGACAGCGACCTCCGACGAGGACGTAGCCGGGATCGCAGGAGGTGGCGTTGTTCTCGTCGTCGTCTCCGCCCCCTGTGCGCGTGTCGGAGCAGGCGGCGAGGAGGGCGGAGAGGAGGAGGGTGGAGAGGAGGAGGCGCTTGGGGGAGGGGGACATCTGGGGCCTCGTAGGGGAGGGCGGTTCAGGGGGTGGCCCGGCGCGGGCGGGGCTCAAACGCGCTCATTGTAGGGGCGTGTGCGACACGGCACAAGGGCAAATGCGGCGTCGCGGGGTGGGGCAAGAACGGCTTGAGGCGAGCGCGTGGCGCTCGCCTCAAGCGTGGTGTCGTCCGGGAGGGATCAGAGGCTCTGGTAGAACCAGAGGTGGAAGAAGTTGATGTCGCGCTCGGCGGTCATGATGACCTGGCGGATGCGGAGGCGGTCCTTGGTGACGAAGCGGGCCGGGATCATGAAGGGCCAGTTACGCCAGCGGAAGCGCCGGTCGTCGCCGGGGCAGGGGATGATGCCGACGAGGTTGCCCTCGCAGTAGATCTCGCACTCGTAGTCGGCGCGGACGTAGTCCATACGCCGGATGATGACGAGATCGACGTTGGGGGTGACGTTGTGGATCTCCCACTCGGAGTAGCCGCCTTCGTGGGCGATACCGGAGTCCGCGACGGTGGTGCCGTCGGGGTAGCGGAGGCGCTGGCGGGTGCGGTACTGGTCGCGGGCTTCACGGATGGTGAAGGCGTGCTGCTCCTCGGACTCTTTGGAGAGGATGTCGAGCTGGTCGATGAGGGTCCAGGTGGTGCCATCGACGACCATGCTCTCTTCGAAGGCGGTGGACTTGACCTTGACGGCCTCCCAGCCGGGGAGCCCGTCGAGGATGATGAGCTCTCCGGCCGGCGCGGCCTCGACCTCGACGTCCGGGGAGGAGGCGGGGGAGGGGCGTGTGGGGACGGCGACGCGGACGACGTTACCGAGGGCCTGAGAGCCCTTGGACTGGTAGGAGACGAGGTCGCGGAGCTTATCGACGGAGACCTTGTTGCCCTGGGCGACGGAGGAGGAGCCTTCGGCGGCGATGTCGCGGAGGTACTCGATGTTGCGCTTGAAGACGGAGAAGTCTTTTTTGGCGGAGAGCTGGGGGAGGGTGGCCTCGACCTCGGAGACGACGTCCAGCTCCAGCTCCGCGATGACGGAGAGGACCTTGACGAGCTGCTCGGGGCCGACGGTGCCGGCTTCGAGGAGCATGCCGAGGGTGATGAGGCTCTGGACGACGCTGTTGGCGGCGACGATCTGGTGGTCCCGCGCGAGGGAGGCGAAGAAGCGCCGGTTCTGCTCGATGAGCTCGAGGAGCTGCCAGAGGAGCTGGGACTCGATGAAGCCGCCAGCGACGCCAGCGTAGGGGACGTAGCGTCGATCGATCTGGTTGGCGCCGGGGTCCGCGGGGTCCTTGGCGAGTTCGAGCTTGGTGGCGTCGCTGGTGAGGGCGACGCGGCAGAGCTCGATGCCGCTCTCGGGGGAGGGGGCGTCGGCGGTCCACTCGAGCTTGCAGAGCTCCGCGATGCGTCGGTGTCCCTTGTAGTCGAGGTTCTGCTTGTAGGCGATGAAGTCGCTGTGCTCCTCGACGAAGCGGAGGACGAGGAAGACGGTCTGGGGGAGCTTGAAGTCGCCCTTGTTGAGGGGGAGGATGGTGGGCTTCCAGAGGATGACGTCGTTGCCCTGTCCGTCGATGGCGTAGCCGGGGAAGACCTCGACGGAGAGCTCACCCTTTCCGCGGGGTGCGATCTTGAACTCCTCGCCCCAGCCGCGGACGACGCCGAAGCCGTGGAAGGCGCGGTTGTGGAGCTTGTGCTTCTCGACGTGGTATCGCTCGGCGTCGTTCCAGTCCTCTTCGGTGGTGACGAAGCCGCGGAAGAAGTTGATGCGCTTGAAGACTTTTTCGTCGTTCGCCATGGGGCGTTCTCTCTTGTCAAGGGCTCGCGGTGAGCCTCAAGTTATCCTCACTCGATCCCGATGTCATCAAAGCCGACGTCTCGGCCGAGGGTGTGTTCTTCGACCTCTTGATCGACGACGATCTCCATCCCTGCGCCGACGGCGTGCTCACCGATGACGATACCGAAGGAGGAGAGGAGGCGCCGCTGGCCCTTGAAGCGTAGGAAGTAGGTGGTGTGCGCGGGCTTCTGGGCGCGGATGATGTCGTGGATCTGGATGATGAGCTCGTCGGTGACGTCCTCGGGGTCGAGGGGGAAGTCCACGATGAAGCAGTGCGCGCGGTTCATGGGGGGGAGGATCACGGAGTCCACGCCGATGGTGGAGGTGACGCCGATGCGGAAGCCCTCAAAGGGCCACTGGTTCTCGATGATCTCGGGCTCGACCTCGGTGAAGAGCTTGAGGAAGAGCTTGAGCCCCTTGACGGTACCGCGGATTCTGTAGAATTCGACCGCTTTTTTGATAAGATAGCGCTTCTTTTCGATAGGCCACTTATCATCGAGGGTGAAGGCGACCCAGGAGGCGAGCCAGGGGAGGAAGTCCTCGGGTGCCTCGTAGGGGTCGAAGTAGGTGTGGATGTTGTCGATCTTGCCGTTGAGGTCATCGACGAGGTGCTGGATGACCCAGAGGACATCGCGGAGGAGGTTGGAGCCGTCCGCGGCCTCCCGCTGGTAGATGGCGGGGAGGAAGCGGATGAGGTTCATCTGGGAGACGGTGAGGTGGATCGTGGAGTCGTTATCGACGATCTGACCTCGGGAGGGGTTCTGGCTGACGACGGATCCCCGCTTCTCGTAGCTCTCGACATAGCGCACGTCCGGCGCGGGGAAGCCCGCGGCCTGGAGGACGATGGCGGCGTTCTGCGCCGAGAGGCCGACGAGGTTGGGGACCTTGACCTTCTTCTTGATACCCGTGGACATGGGTTGGGATCCCTCGTGGTCTTCGGTTCAGAGGAGTTTTTCGCGAGCCTTCTCGGTGATCTCGACGTCAACGAGGTAGGGGAGCTGTCCGGGGCCGATCTTGATCTGCTCGACCTCGATGCCCTGGTCTTCGTCGATGAGGCGGACCTGATCGACGAACTCGACGCCGTTGACGTCCTCGACGACGTGGTAGAGGTCCATCTTGAGGACGTTGCGTCCGAAGGCCCAGCCTTTGCCGGCGCGTCCGCCGCGGATGGGGTGGAGGAAGACGCGGAGGGCTTGTTCGACGCCGCGCTTGACCTTCTCGGAGGCTCCTGTGGAGGCGCGGATGATCTCGATCTTGAGGCTGATCTCGACGTAGCGAGGCTTCTGGACGTTGACGAGGGTGGTGACGAGGCGTCGGTCGTCGAGGAAGCGCTTGACGCGTCGGATGAGCTCGGCGGAGGGGAGGAGTTTTTCGCGGTAGTCGGTGGTGGTCTCGTCGAACTTGGGGATGACGATGACGGTGACCTCGCCTTCGCGCTCGGTGGAGGGGAGGCAGGTGGCGCGTGCGATGGAGTTGCTGGCCTGGAGGGCGAGCCACTCGAAGTCCTCGCGTGTGACGGCGCGGTGTCGGGAGCGGATCATGTAGGGTCCGCGCTCTTTGATCTCGTTGATGGACTCCTGGTCGGAGCCGCCCTGCGCGGGGTAGGGGTTGTAGACGCTGTCGATGTAGGCGACGGCGCGCTTGAGGGTGTTGATGGCGCCAGCGCCGACGTTGCCGCGCGCGCCGCCGCCGACGCGGTAGAGCCTGGCGACGACGTTGTTCTCGCCCATGGGGGGAGCCATGCCGCGGTTGCCGTCACCGAAGGCGATGCGTCCGAGGATGGGCTCTTTCTTGTAGTGTCGGTCGCGCGGCCCGGAGGCGTAGAAGGACTCGGCGGGGGCCCAGCGGATCCAGAAGCCGCCGAGGTTGTCGGTGGCCTCTTCGATGACGCGCTCGGTGTGGTGTGCCTCGCGGAGGGCGGCGATCTCTTCGTCGCTGGGGCGGTCGCGCTCGCGGATCCAGATCTCTTCGTCTTCGAGGATGGGGGCGTAGTTGACGTCGAAGAGCTGGTGTGGGGTGCCATCGGAGGAGCCGAGGAGCTCGTTGCGGATGGTCTGGTAGTTGAGCGCGTGGACGCAGTTGAGGGCGATGTGGTTGACGTAGGGGATCTCGACGTAGCCGCCCATCTCGAGGCGCGCGCGGACCCAGTAGAGGTTCTCCCCGAAGCGCTTGGTGGGGAGGAAGTTCTTGGGTCCGATGAAGTCGATGAGCCCGGACTGGATGAAGTTCTGGGTGTGGTCGGTGACGCCGAGGGAGGTCCACTCGCGTCCGTTCCAGTACTCCCAGGTGACGCGCTGCTCCTGGCCGAGGAGGTCCCGCTCCGCGAAGTACTTCTGGAGGTGCTCCTTGAAGGCGGTGTTCTGCTCCTGGCCGAGGTTCTCGGCGGTGTTGAAGTAGACGGAGACGGGGACGTTGGGGAAGGGTCTGTCGAAGCCGAGGTAGAGGGCGGGGGACTCCTCCGCGATGGGCTGGAAGGGTTGGAAGGTCTTCAGCTCGGTGCTGGCGGCTTCGGTGTGGTCGAGGAAGTGGAAGTCGTTGTAGGAGAGGACGCGGGCGGGGGGCTGGCTGGGCTCGGAGTAGTTGAGGCGCATGGCCTTGACGAAGGGGGGGCGCAGGGGGTTGTCGTTGCGCCAGACCCACTTGTCGCCGTCGAGCTCGTACTGTCCGGGGACGCCGAAGCCGCCCTGGTGGATGCGCGCGCGGAGCCAGAAGTTGGGGATGCCGATGACCTCGGATTCGACGAGGTCGTCGGGTCGTGTGAAGGCGATGGAGCCGGACTGCGTGAAGGCGTTGGTGGCGTCTTCGAAGTCGGAGCCCTGGAGGGCCTCTTCGACCCCGGTGGGGGTGCAGATGGCGAGGGTCTGCCACATCTTGCCGTCGAAGTACTCCCAGTGGATCTGGAGGTCTTCGGTGGCGCGGGGCGGGTCTTTGATGTTGGGGTCGGAGAGGCGGATCTCGACGCGGAGCTGGGCTCCGGGCTGGGAGAGGTACTCCTGGGAGCAGAGGTAGAGGGTGGTGTCGGGCTTGGGGTTCTCGGAGAAGGGGGCGAAGTTCTTGCCGAGGTCGCGGGGGATGTAGTTGTCGGCGTCGTCATTGGTCATGACGTTATCGGGGAGGACGCCCTCTCCGACGACCTCGACGCGTGCGTAGACGTTATCGAGGAGGGTGGCGTTGAGGTCGCGGGGGACCTCGATGAGCCGTCCGCGGATCCAGCACTCGGTGGTGCCGTGGATGTTGAGGGGTTCGATCTGGTCGATCTGGTCGAAGACGATCTCGCCGCGGGAGAACTCCATGGCGGAGGTCATGAGCTCCTTCCAGCGCCGCCCGTTCCAGTATTGCCATTCGAGGAAGCGGGGGAAGTCGCTGCCGACGGTGTCGGGGACGGTGAAGTTGAGGCGGAGGATGGCGGCGTCGTTGAGCATGGCGAAGCGCGGGTCACCGATGTAGAGGACGCGCTCGATGCTCTTGGAGCCCTGGAAGACGGGGAAGCCTTCGGGGCGCTTGCCTGCGACGAAGTCGGTGTGATCGTCGAAGCGGTCGTGGAACTGGCTGTAGCAGCGGACGAGCTGGTTGGGGATGACCTGGACGTCGCGGACGGTCTCGAAGATGATGGCGTCTTCGGTGCTGGTCTGGAGGGTGGCGACGCGGGTGCCTGCGGGGACGAGCTGCGTGTCGGCCTTCTCCGCGAGCTGGAAGCAGAGGAGGGCCTGGGCAGGCTGGGGTGCCTGCTGGTGGATGCCCATCAGCTCCAGGAAGGCGAGGTAGTTTTTATCGGTGACCTTGTTGAGGCGGTAGATGACCATCTCGGTCATCCACGCGAAGAGCTCGATGAGGGTGATGCCCGGGTCGGTGGGGTTATGGTTGGTCCAGTCGGGGCAGTACTTGGGGATGAGCGTGATCGCCTCTTGGACGATGTCCTCGAAGGAGCGGTCGTCCAGGTTGGGTGCCGGAATCATAGGTCGTCTTCCCTTCGCAGATAGAATGGATAAACCATATTGAAATGGTTGTTACTGGCGCGAACGGTGTATTTGACGCGGAGGTTGAGCCGGTTCGTCTCGAACTCGTCGAGGGTGCATTCGACCTCGATGCCCTTGACGCGGGGCTCGTGTCGGACGAGGGACTCTTTGACGTATTGAGCGGCCAGCGTGCAGGTGTTGAGGTTGGCCGGAGCGAAGACGAGATCGTGGATCTTGCAGCCGAAGGAGGGGCGCATCTGGCGCTCTCCCGGGGCGGTGCCGATGATGATCTGGATCGCCTGCTCGACGTTCTCTTCGAAGGCGCTGGTCGCGATACCGCCTTTGCGGTCTACTTTGAAGGGGAAGTTGAAGCCGCGTCCGAGGAAGCTTCTGAAGTCGGTGCTCATGTGCAGCCCTGTGGGGTGCTCGTGCCGGATGCAACCTCCCATCCGGAGCGAGGTGGTGGTGCGGTCATCGCGAGGTGGGGGTCAGAGCCGACCTTCGAAGTACTTACCACAGGCGGAGCATTTGATGGAAACGGAGGCCGGTGTTTTCTCGACCTGGAGGGTCTGCTGGCTGCAGTAGGGGCAGCGGAGCGACTTGCTGCGCCCGGCCATGACCTCATCCAGGACATCCATCCAGACCACGATCTCGTCATCGTCCTGCTTGTGCATCGGGCTCCTCGTTGGGGTATGTCGAGCCCCTTGCGTGGGGGCGCTCCTCAGTCAACGAGGTGATTGTCTGTCAAACGCCCCAAGAAAGCAACGCCTCAGGTGTGGCCTGAGGCGTTGTTGGTGTCTGGGGGGCGGGTCGGCTCACATCTGCTTGACGCCAGCGCGCTTGAAGGAGAAGCGGGTGACGTAGCCGCTGCCGGGTCCGGTGCCGGGTTTGAGGGTGTGTGTGGCGTTGACGACGAGGTAGAGGCCCTCGAATTTTTTACCGACGCCTTTGAACTCGATGAGCTTGTTGCTCTTGATGTTGGGGTCGCCCTCGACCTCGGCTTCTCCGGTGATGAAGTTCATGGAGAGCTCATTGAGGCGAGCTTTGGCCATGGCATCGGCCTCTTCCTGGGAGGAGAGGGGGGAGTTGGAGACGACGGAGACGATGTTGCCGCTGCCGAACTTCCCGGAGGCGACCTCGCCGCCGGACTGATCGCCGGACATCTTGGAGTAGACGTCGCCGGCTTTGGCCTTGCCGACGATCTCTTTTTTCTCCTTGGGGCTCCAGCCGCGGACCTGGACCTCGCTGACCTGGTGCGTGGTGGAGAGCCCGAAGCGGCAGCGTCGGAGGTTCTTCTGGTATTCGAAGGTGGCGACGGAGGAGCCGGTGGTCTGTGGTTTTTTGAAGGAGAGCTTGGTGTCCTCGACGTCGACCTCGAAGTTGATGGCTCGGGCGCGGGCGTAGAGGAAGTCCATGTTGGAGAGGTTGTTCTGGAAGACGTGGTCGTGGACGATCTGGGAGTCCTCGACGTCGGCTTGCAGGCCCATCTCACCGGCGATCTGGGCGGCGATATCGGAGTCCTTCATGTTCATGAAGGTGCGCTGCTTGCGACCGCGGGAGAGTCGATGTCCTTTATCGAAGCCGCGGATGACGAAGCGGGAGGAGTCCTGCTCTCGGAAGGAGGCATCGACGCTGACGATCTCCCCGACCATCATCTTGGTCATCTTGGAGTCGTAGCCCATCTGGATGGTGATCTCGTCACCTTCCTTGAAGTCGCCGGAGAACTTGCCTGCGGCGTGTGTGAAGGTGGGTTTTTGTTGGTCCTGCGCGGTCTTGTTGACGAACTCGACCTCAAACATATCGGGTCCGTCAGCGATGTAATCGATGACGAGGCGCTTGACGAAGGTGGCCTTATCGCTGTCCACCTTGGAGATGCTGAAACCGGGAACGCGTGGTCCTTCTGCCATGGAATCCTCCAGGGGCGCTCGGCGTGCGAAGAGCGGGCGGCCTCGCGGAGGAGGCCGCCCGGGTAGGGGCTCAGCGCACGATGATCGGCGGGATCAGCAGCTCGGCGCCGGGGGTGAGGTCGAGGGGGTTGTCGATGCCGTTGGCGTTGGCGATGCGTCGCCACTCGTTGGGGTCATCGTACTCGGCGGCGGCGAGGCTGTGGAGGGTCTCGCCGCGCTTGAGGCGCCGCATCTTGGCGTGATCGGGGGACTGGAGGGGATCGGAGCGCCCCGAGTCCTGATCGAGGATGGTCTCCTTCATGGCGACGTTGGCGGTCGCGCGGCAGGGGGAGCCATTGGGGAGGAACATGGTGAAGCGGACGTCCACCTTCTCGACGACGCCGAGGAAGGAGATGCCACCCCAGACGAAGCGGACGAAGGGGGGGCGGTGCAGCTCACCCTTGGAGATGGTGAGGGAGACGAGGCGCTGGACGTCTCCTTGAACGGAGGCGTTGTCTTCGTAGCGGTCGAAGAAGAGCTCAAAGGAGAGGGAGGCCGCGTCGCCGTTGTTCCACTGTTGGCGCGGCGCGTCCATGCCGTTGGAGATCTGGGCTTCCCACTTGGTGGACTTGCTGAAGCTCAGCTCCTTGGGGTTGAACATGGCGGAGATGGGGCCGCCGACTTCAGGGATGAGGGTGGCTTTGGTCAGGCTCATTATTCAACTCCTCTACGCTCAAACTCCACAGCGATGAGGCGCTTGATATGCGCCCACACCTCGTGTGCCGTTTCCTCGATGTCATCCAGGATGGGCAGGTTGGACTGCTCTGCGGTGGCTTTGCTGGCGGCGCCATCCCCGCCGGGGCTGGGGCCTGAGCCTCCCATCGAGGCGCGCGGCGCGAAGTCGGCCTCGCTGGGCGCGTCGGGTTGGGGGGCGGAGAAGGGGGAGAAGAGCTCACGCTTGGCGGAGACCTCGGCGCCCTGAACGCGGGAGGCGCTCTTGTAGGGGGAGGAGGAGGCGCGCTGGGTGAGCTGTCGGATCAGCTCGGCGCGCGAGCCTTCGGTGGGTCGGGTAGCGGCCTGGGCGTCAGGGGAGGCGCCGTCGCGCTGCGCGATCTGGACGAGGCTGTCGCCTTCGGCGTGTGCGGCAGGTCGGGCGACATGCTCGGGTGCCATGTCGAGGCTGGCGAGGATCTGCTCGATGCCGCGCTGGGAGGCGGAGCGGGGGAGGACGCGCTGGGAGATGCGGTCCATGGAGCTGGCGAGGCCGATCATGTCGCCGGGGGCCTCGTCGCGGCGCTGCGAGGTCGTCGCAGCGCCGCTGA
>CAUJGC010000588.1 GCA_963169075.1 Myxococcota bacterium | reverse complement strand
GGTTCCACCCCCAAACAAAAAAAAACAAATATAATTTTTTTTTTTTTTTTTTTTTTTGGGGGGGGGCCCCCCCCGGCGGCCGGGGGCGAGCCGCCCCCGGACCCCCTTTTTATTGGAAGGCGTCGATGAGGGCGTTCAGGGTGGGGCTGGGGCGCATGGCCTGGGCGGTGCGCTCGGGGTCGGGGTGGAAGTAGCCGCCGAGGTCGACGGGCTTGCCCTGGGCGCTGATGAGCTCGCTGGCGATGGCGGCCTCCTGGGCGGTGAGGGCCTCGGCGAGGGGGGCGAAGCGGGCCTGGAGGTCGGCGTCGTCGGTCTGCCTGGCGAGGGCCTGGGCCCAGTACAAGGCGAGGTAGAAGTGGCTGCCGCGGTTGTCGATCTGGCCGACCTTGCGGGCGGGGGAGCGGTCCTGGCGGAGGTACTCGCCGGTGGCCTCATCGAGGGTCCTGGCGAGGACGCGGGCGGCGGGGAGGTTGTAGCGGTCGGCGAGGTGCTCCAGGGAGACGGCGAGGGCGAGGAACTCGCCGAGGGAGTCCCAGCGGAGGTAGTTCTCGCTGAGGAGCTGCTGGACGTGCTTGGGGGCGGAGCCGCCCGCGCCGGTCTCGAAGAGTCCGCCGCCCTCCATGAGGGGGACGATGGAGAGCATCTTGGCGCTGGTGCCCAGCTCCAGGATGGGGAAGAGGTCGGTGAGGTAGTCGCGGAGGACGTTTCCGGTGACGGAGATGGTGTCCTGGCCGTCTTTGAGGCGCGGGAGGGTGAAGCGGGTGGCCTCGACGGGGGAGAGGATGTGGATCTCGAGGCCCTGGGTGTCGTGGTTCTTGAGGGCGTCCTGGACCTTGGTGATGAGCTGGGCGTCGTGGGCGCGCTGGGGGTCGAGCCAGAAGACGGCGGGGGCGCCGGTGGCGCGGGCGCGGGTGACGGCGAGCTTGACCCAGTCCTGGATGGGGGCGTCTTTGGTCTGGCACATGCGCCAGATGTCGCCAGCGCCGACCTGGTGCTCGAAGAGGACGGCGTCGTTGGCGTCGGTGACGCGGACGGTGCCTGCGCTGGCGATCTCGAAGGTCTTGTCGTGGGAGCCGTACTCTTCGGCCTTCTGGGCCATGAGGCCGACGTTGGGGACGGAGCCCATGGTGGCGGGGTTGAAGGCGCCGTGGGCCTTGCAGAAGTCGATGACCTCCTGGTAGAGGCCGGCGTAGCTGCTGTCGGGGATGACGGCCTTGGTGTCCTGGGTCTTGCCCTGGGCGTTCCACATGCGGCCGGAGGTGCGGATCATGGCCGGCATGGAGGCGTCGATGATGACGTCGTTGGGGAAGTGGAGGTTGGTGATGCCCTTGTCGGAGTCCACCATGGCGAGGGCGGGTCGGGCGTCGTAGATGGCCTGGATGTCGGCCTCGATGGCCTCGCGCTCGGCGTCAGGGAGGGCCGCGATCTTCGCGATCAAGTCGCCAAATCCATTGTTGACGTCCACGCCGAGGGCGGTGAAGGTCTGGCTGTGCTTGGCGAAGAGGTCCTTGAAGAAGACCTTGACGGCGTGTCCGAAGATGATGGGGTCGGAGACCTTCATCATGGTGGCCTTCATGTGGAGGGAGAAGAGGACGCCGCGTCGCTGGGCGTCGTCGAGCTGCTCCTGGAGGAAGGCGATGAGGGCGTCGCGGCTCATGACGGTGGCGTCGATGACCTCGGCGCGCTGGACCTTGAGGTTGTCCTTGAGGACGGTGACGCGGCCTTCGGCGTCGATGTGCTCGATGCGGAGGAAGGTGGCGTCGGGGAGGGTGATGGAGCGCTCGTTGGAGGCGAAGTCGCCGTGGGTCATGGTGGAGACGTGGGTGGCGGAGTCGGGGCTCCAGGCGCCCATGCTGTGGGGGTTGGCGCGGGCGTACTCTTTGACGGCGCGGGGTGCGCGTCGGTCGGAGTTGCCCTCGCGGAGGACGGGGTTGACGGCGCTGCCCTTGACCTTGTCGTAGCGGGCCTTGACGGCGCGCTCCTCGGGGGTTCTGGGGTCTTCGGGGTAGTCGGGGAGGTGGTAGCCCTGGGCTTGCAGCTCGGTGATGGCGCCCTTGAGCTGGGGGACGGAGGCGCTGATGTTGGGGAGCTTGATGATGTTGGCGTCGGGGGTCTTGGCGAGGTCGCCCAGCTCGGTGAGGTGGTCGGGGATGCGCTGGTCTTCGGTGAGGTGTTCGGGGAAGACGGCGAGGATGCGCCCGGCCAGCGAGATGTCGCGGGTCTCGACGGCGACGCCAGCGGGCGCGGTGAAGGCCTGGATGATGGGGAGGAGGGAGTAGGTGGCGAGCGCGGGGGCTTCGTCGGTCTGGGTGTAGATGATGGTGGGCTTTGTCGTCATATCGTGCCGCTCCTTGGGGGGGTCTCGCCGGGTGCAGTACAGCCTTGAGGCTGCGGTGCCCTGTTGTGTCCCAGGAGGGCGTGCGTCGTCAATGGGTCGCGGTCAGAAGTCGAGGAGGTGCTTGCGCCGTCCTCGGCGCAGGCTCCCCTCCTGCTCGCGCTCGCTGAGGCAGCGGACGCAGATGGTGGTCCAGGGCATGAGGTGGAGGCGCCTGGGGTCGATGTGCTCGTCGCAGGTGAGGCAGACGCCGAACTCGTCGGGGTCCTCTTCGATGCGCTTGAGGGCGGCGTGGATCTGTTCGAGGGAGCCGGTGCGTGCGCGGTTGCGCTCGGAGGCGATGATCTGGTTCATCTCGTTGAGGGGGAGGTCGTCGTCGGGGTCGGCGCGGTCCCAGGGGTCGTCGTTCATGGGCTCGATGGCGACGTCTCCGGCCTGGGTGGCCTCGTCGCGGAGGGCGAGGAGCTGGTCTTTGAAGCGTTGGAGTTGGGCGAGGTCCATGGTGTGCTCGGGTTCAGGAAAACCAACCCCAAAGGGTCTGGAGGAGCTGTTGTGCAGTGGGGTCCTGACATCGCTGCAGCGAAACCGACTTGGCGATGCGGCGGTAGAGGCCTGTGTCGCGTCGCTTGCGCTTCATCTGGCGAACAGCCCACTCAGCGGCCTCTTTGGGGTGTGCTGGTTTGATGCTGTCCGGGGCGAGCCAGGGGGTCGGGAGATGGTTACGGAGCGCGCTGTGGAGCGTGCTGAGATCGGGCCACCCCAGCTCGGTTGCTGTACAAGGCGCGCTCGTCCAGATCCAGGTGTCTGCTTCGGGGACAAAGACAAGGCAGCGGCCATGCGTGGGAGCTGGCCATCCAGCGCGTGTGAGTTGGGACTCGATCGTCTGCTGGATCTTTGCAGCGCCGGGGCTGCCCAGCCAGGCTTCATCCAGGAGGACAATGACGCGCTCGTAGGAGGTGGTGTAGGGACGCAACAGGCCCTCGGCATGCGCGTAGATGCCAGGATCGCTCTCTCCAGTGGCGACCTTGATCTCCCGACGAAGCGCCCGGCTGAGCCCAAGCGCGCGGTGAGGCTCGTCGCGATCCTCCATAAAGCCGCGGATCAGCCCCTCGATGTTCTTGTCTGCGACATAGAAGAGGAGGTCCTGCTTCATCCGAGGACCCCCGTGGCAAAGAGCGCCCCGAGATCTACCCCAAGGGGGGCTTGCAGCCGCGGGTGTTTGGGGCCCATGATGATCTCGACTGCGCCCTCGACATCTTTGGAGAAGCAGAGGAGGTGTTTTTTATCGAGGAGGCTGAGGACCAGCGGCGAGTGGGTCGCGCAGAAGACCTGGGCGTCGTAGACGTTCTCCAGAGATTGCAGGACAGTTTGGAGACCGTAGGGATGTATGCCGTTCTCAGGCTCTTCAATGAGGAGCATGGAGGGGCGTTGAGGCATGTAGGCGAGCAGGGTGAGCGCCAAGAGGCGCAGCGTTCCATCCGAGAGGAGCCACGCTGGCGCCTCCAGGCCGCTCCGATAGGTGAGGACGACGTAGCGCGATCGATCTTCGGGTCGCTCCCGTGTCTCGACCTTCCTCAGCTCCGGCAGCGCGCTGCGGACCTGATCCATCCAATCGGAGAGCGCTTCGGGATCTTGTTCCTCCAACGCGTGGATGATCCAGGGCAAGTTGGAGCCGTCCGGTTGAAGGGTGTTGGTAGGGCGGAACAGCGCAGGCAGGCGCAGCGCCTCGGCGTCAAGGCTAAGGGGTTGAAGTCCATCTAGAAACCAGCGTTTCAGCCAGATGGAGGCTGCGAATTTGTCTTCATCTTCAGGCAGGTTTCCGAGCGCGCTGCGATTCTCTCCCAGCTTGAAGGCGAACGTCCAGCTGGTTGTCTCCGACTGAAAGCGATCACTGCCATTGGCAGCCTTCGAGATGATCTTCCGCCACCCCTTCGGGGCGTGCCTCCCAGGGACGTGGATGAACGAGCCATCTGCGCTGGGCTTGGGATAGGCGACGCCCTCCTCCCGGATGAGCCACACATTCTCAGCGCTGATGGAGCCTGTCGCTGTGTCGATGGAGAGTTCAAAGCGGATGAACGTATAGAGGGCTTCGGGTCGTTGCGCGATCGCCTCGGGCAGTTCAAGAGTGAGGGCGATCTGGATCTGCCCCCCTCGGCGCAGCCAGGTGAGTTCGCTGGGATGGCTCGCTCGCTTGGCGACCCGCCCCCCGTGGTCTTCACCGTAGAGCGCCTCGTTGACGCCGCCCAGGATGAGGTCTCTCAAGAGCTGGAGCACCTCAAAGGCGGTGCTCTTTCCCGTCGCGTTGGCGCCGACCAGGACATGGAAGGTGTCGAGGTGAACGTCCACGTTACGAAGCGCTTTGAAGTTGCTGACTTGGAGACGTCGAAGCATGGCGCTGCCTGGGGCTCAGGGGACGATCCAGGTGTCTCCGCCGCGGAGGAGGCTCTCCAGGTCACCCTGGCCGCGCTTGGTGACGGCGCGCTCGAGCTGTTCGTTGAGGAGGGCGTCGTAGGTGGGGGCGTCGACGGCGCGGATGATGCCGAGGGCGGTGGGGAGGTCGGGTCCGTGCATCTCGGCGAGGGCGACGTGGTAGGCGATGTGGCCGCGCTCGTCGTGGACGGCGACGGCGTCGAGGCCTTCGGCTTCGACGTCGATGATGACGGGCTGGAAGTTACGGAAGGCGATGCCCTTGCGTCCCTTGTCGAAGAGGAGGGGCTTGCCGTGCTCGACGAGGAGCTGGTGTTGGAGCTTGGTGTCTCGCTCGGTGAGGTGCGCGAAGGCCTTGTCGTTGAAGATGTTGCAGTTCTGGTAGATCTCGACGAAGGAGGTGCCCTTGTGGTCGTGGGCGCGCTTGAGGACCTCGACCATGTGCTTGGGCTCGCGGTCGACGGTGCGTGCGATGAAGGTGGCCTGGGCGCCGAGGGCGAAGGTGAGGGGCCAGATGGGTCGGTCGATGGAGCCCATGGGGGTGGACTTGGTGAGCTTCCCCAGCTCGGAGGTGGGGGAGTACTGTCCTTTGGTGAGGCCGTAGATCTGGTTGTTGAACATGAGGACGTTGAGGTCCACGTTGCGGCGGAGGAGGTGCATGATGTGGTTGCCGCCGATGGAGAGGGCGTCGCCGTCTCCTGTGACGAGCCAGACGCTGAGCTCGGGGCGCGTGGCCTTGAGGCCGGTGGCGACGGCGGGTGCGCGCCCGTGGATGGTGTGGAAGCCGTAGGTGTTCATGTAGTAGGGGAAGCGGCCGGAGCAGCCGATGCCGCTGACGATGGCGAAGCGCTCGCGCGGGATGCCGAGGTCGGGGAAGGTGCGCTGGACGGTGGCGAGGATGGCGTAGTCGCCGCAGCCGGGGCACCAGCGGACGTCGTTGGGTGTCTGGAGGTCTTCGCGGGAGAGGGTAGCGTTCATGGGTTGGAAGGCTCCTGGATGGCGTCGTGGATGCGCTTGAGGATCTCAGCGACCTTGAAGGGCTTGCCCTGGATCTTGTTGAGTCCCTCGACGTCCACGAGGAACCTGGCGCGCAGGAGGGTGCGGAGCTGTCCGTTGTTGCGCTCCGCGACGACGACGCGCTTGTAGCGTTGGAGGGCGGGTCCGACGTTGAGGGGGAGGGGGTGGAGGTGTCGGATGTGGAGGTGCGCGACGGAGAGGCCGTCGTGCTGTGCCTGGGCGACGGCGGTGTGGATGGCGCCCCAGGTGCCTCCCCAGCCGACGATGAGGAGGTCGCCCTCTTCGGGGCCGAAGATCTCGGCGTCGGGGATGTCGCGCGCGATGCGGTCGACTTTTTCGGCGCGGAGCCGGGTCATGAGCTCGTGGTTGAGGGGGTCGTAGGAGACGTCGCCGGTGATGTGCTGCTTCTCGAGGCCGCCGATGCGGTGCTCCATGCCGGGTGTGCCGGGGACGACCCAGGGTCTGGCGAGGGTCTGCTCGTCGCGGAGGTAGGGAGCGAAGCCCTCGGGGTCGGTGCGGAAGGTGACCTTGAGGTCGGGGAGGTCCTTGGGGTCGGGGATGCGCCAGGGCTCGGCGCCGTTGGCGATGTAGCCGTCGGAGAGGAAGAAGACGGGGGTCATGTAGCGGGTGGCGATGCGTGCGGCCTCGATGGCGGCGTCGAAGCAATCGGAGGGTGTGGAGGCGGCGATGACGGGGATGGGTGCGTCGCCGTTGCGTCCGAAGACGGCCTGGAAGAGGTCGGACTGCTCGGTCTTGGTGGGGAGTCCGGTGGAGGGTCCGCCGCGCTGGATGTTGGCGATGATGAGGGGCAGCTCGACCATGAAGGCGAGGCCGATGGCCTCGGTCTTGAGGGCGACGCCGGGTCCGCTGGTGGTGGTGAGGCCGAGGGCGCCGCCCCAGGCGGCGCCGATGGCGGCGCAGACGGCGGCGATCTCGTCTTCG
Source organism: Myxococcota bacterium (assembly GCA_963169075.1). Classification (GTDB taxonomy): domain Bacteria; phylum Myxococcota_A; class Bradymonadia; order Bradymonadales; genus CAUJGC01. Next base: position 6,730 of record CAUJGC010000588.1, on the reverse strand, counting down.
GCCTGGAAGGTGCGGACGTTGTAGTGCTTGTAGCGTGAGAGGGCGTGGAGGACGTCGCTGGCGGGTGTGATGGGGTAGGAGCCGAGGAAGAGGTCGATGCCGGCGAGGTGTGCTGCGGTGACGAAGCCGAGTGCAGCGGCCTCGTTGCCGGTGATGCGTCGGTAGCGTCCGGGTCGTGCGTCGCGGGCGGGGGCGACGTCGTAGCGTGTGTCGAAGAGCTCGGTGGTCTCACCGAAGTTCCAGCCGGCCTTGAGGGCGATGGCGTTGGCCTCCTGGAGCTGGGGCGTCTTGGCGAACTTGTCTTCGATCCAGCCGAGGGTGTGCTCCAGGGGTCGGTCGTAGAGCCAGTAGACGAGGCCGAGGGCGAAGAAGTTCTTGCAGCGGTCCTTGTCGCGCTTGGAGAGGTCGGTGCTCTCCAGGGCGGTGTGGGTCATGGAGGTGAGGGGGACGGTGATGACGCGGAAGGCGTTGAGGGAGCCGTCTTCGAGGGGGTTGGCGGCGAAGCCTGCTTTTTCGAGGTCTTTGGCGTCGAAGGCGTCGGTGTTGACGATGACGGTGGCGCCGGGGTCGAGGTCGCGGAGGTTGACCTTGAGTGCGGCGGGGTTCATGGCGACGAGGGTGTGGGGTTGGTCGCCAGGGGTGAAGATCTCGTGGCTGCCGATCTGGATCTGGAAGCCGGAGACGCCGCTGATGGTGCCGGCTGGCGCGCGGATCTCGGCGGGGAAGTCGGGCAGGGTGGCGAGATCATTGCCAAAAAGCGCGCTGGTGGCAGTGAACTGGCTGCCGGTGACCTGCATGCCGTCGCCGGAGTCGCCAGCGAAGCGGATCACGACAGCGTCGAGGTGTTGGCGGTGGACGTGTCGTCCGGGGTCCTGGGTGTCAGAGGCGCTCATGCAGGGGGCTCCAGCGAGGCGGTCGAGGCGCGCGAGGTCGCGACATCGGGGGCGAGGGCGCCGCCGGTGCTCTCAGCGATGAGGTCCGGCGTCGGGCTTCATCGCTATAGCGCCGCTGCGCGTCGGATGCAACCGGGTGTTGCCCAAGCGCGGCGGGCCTGCTCCCTGGAGGGGGGCAGGCCCGCGCGTGGATCAGGTCAGGGTTCAGCGGCCCATGATCTGATCGAGGACCTCCTTGCCGAGGGACTCATCCCCGGGGAAGAGGACGGTGATGACCTTGCCGCCGTCGCGCTCGGTGGCGGCCTTCTGCTTGCGCATGGAGTCGTCGAAGATCTTGGCGACGTTCTGCTGCTTGTACTCGTAGATGGAGGCCGCGCCGCCCTTGGCGCCCTTGACGATGGGGTAGGTGACGCCGCGCATGCCGGTCTGGTTCTGCTCGGTGGGCTCACCGATGACCTCCCAGCCGAGGGACTCGAGGCGGGTGCGGAGCTCCTTGGGCTTGATGTCCTTGACGGTGATGGGCTCAAGCTTGGAGGAGCCCTTGTCGGCCTTCTTCTCCTCCTTGTCCATCTTGTCCATCTTGTCCATCTTGTCGGCCATCTCGTCCTTCTTCTTGTCGGCCTTCTTGTCCTTCTTCACCTCGATGTCTTCGGAGTCCATCTTGGACTCCTTCTCGGCCTTGGCCTTCTCCTTCTCGATCTCCTTCTCCAGCTCCTTCTGGGCGGCCTCCAGGTCGGCGTCCCCGCAGCTGCCGCAGCAGGCGTTGAGGAAGAGGGCGAGCAGCGCCACGAGCGCGATGAGCGTGAAGGGGTTGCGGATGAATCGACGGGTCATGGTGCTCCTCGTAGGGATTCGCGGTGCGAGGTGTGGTTTTCAGGAGCCGCAGCGTGCAGCGTGGGGCGTGTCCTCAGCTACCGGCCGGCTCTCCTGTTGGCGCGCCGCGTGGCGCAGCGCCATTTAGAGACGTGCTCGTACCGAAAGCGGACACAGCGTAGCCGAGGGCTGCGTTTTTGGCAACGTCTTTTGGGCTGAGGGGGTTGGGGTGGGCTGCGGGGTCGGGGGAGGCGGGGTGGAGAAAAAGCGTCGTCGGACGCAACGGGTGGCGGCGTGGGTCGGTAACAGAGCGTCTTGAGTCGGGCGCGTCGCGCCCTGGATGGGTGAGCTGATCGAGAGGAGGGCTGTCATGAAGAACGCGACGCTGCGCCGTGGTGCTGTGAAAAACAATAATTCAAGTGGCGAGAAGGGCATCAGCCTGGAGGCGGCGCGGGCGGAGGTGCAGCGGCTGCGGGCGCGCCAGGATCAGGTCGGTGCGCGTCGGCTGCTGGCGCGTGTGGCGCGGGAGCACGGGCCTGCGGCGGCGGCGGAGCTGGGGCAGGAGGCGGCTGCGGGGGGGGCGTCGTCGGGTCCGCAGGCGCGTCCGCAGGTCGGCGGGGGGATCCCGCGGGAGCTGCTGGATCCCCAGGCGGCGCCTCCCTTCGCGGGGGTGGGCGCGGGGGTGCGGGGGATCCCGCGGGGGCTGCTGGACCCGGAGGCGTCGCCGCGCCCGTCGGGGGTGGGGGCAGGGGTGGAGGGGCTCCCGCCGGAGCTGACGCGCCCGGAGGCTGCTGCGGAGGCTGCGGCGTACCCGATCAAGGTGGGCGGTGAGGCGGCGTACCCGATCAAGGTGGGCGGTGCGGCGGCGTATCCGAACAAGGTGGACGGTGCCGGGGGTGAGGCGGCGGGGAGGGCGGCGGCGGGGGGGGCGGCGACGAAGGGGTCGAAGGGGTCGATGGGGGCTGCGACAAGCGCGCCGGAGGTCACCAGCGAGGCTCCTCAGCCCGAGGCCGTCGTGTCGGGGCGGGCGGCTGACGCCGCCACGCAGGCGAAGGTCCCGAAGGCCAGGGGTCAGGGCGCCGCGGCCCGGTCGAAGGCTTCGGGCGGCGCGGCTGCCGGGGAGGGCGGCGCCCGCAGCGCGCCGGGGCGGGGTGGTGCGGCTGCGTCGGAGGCGTCTTCGGCGGGGGCGACGAGCCGGGGCGGCGCGTCGGCGTCGTCGGGGCTTGGGGCGAAGGCGGCGGGGGATGCGCAGGGTGCTGCGGCGGCGACGGCGGGGGGCGCGCCAATGGTCGGGTGTGAGCATGGGGGTGGTGGCGAGGAGGCGGAGCAAGCGATCCGAGAGGCGCAGCAAAAGATGAAGGGATTGATGGGGGGGGATCTGGTCACCAACATCAAGACAGGGCTCGCCATCGCCAATATTGTTCCAGGGGTCGGGCTTGTCTCTGGAGTTGCAGAGAAAAACATTGGATTTTACCAGGATATTTCGTCTCTTGTTTCTTTGCAAGGGGATGGTTCAACGGCTCAGCTGTTAACGCAAGCCGGTGCTGGTGCTGTGCTCGCGAGTAAGCTGGTCCTTGGAACATTTCAGGTCGCTCTTGATCAGGCCAGCCAGATCAATCAATGGACCGATCTGTCTCTTCTGGCGACTGGAGTCGGGGCCCCTGCATCGATAACTGGTGGTAAGTTCAACGAAGTGTTGACCCTTGTGAGTTCAGTATGTAACGCTACTCAGATTACTTTGGATATTTCTGGAAGTGTTTTGATTGAAAAGATGAGATCAAATGCAACGCCTGGTGATCTTGAAGCCCTCAACTCGCTTGAGAGTTCATTTGAGAACTCGATGGATAGTGATGTGCTTTCGATTGTATTTGATGTGGTTGACGCTGTTTCGCTTGGCTTTGCCCAGGGGGACACTGTCAAGCCGCTGGCCAAACTGCTCCAGTCCAAGGTGAACTTTACGATTGAGACCCTTGTTGCGATGGAGAAGGCTGCGTCCAGATCAAAAAACATTAGATTTGGCTTGGATCTGGCGAGAGGTTTTGGTCAGCGCGTTATTGGGAGGTGGTTCTCGAATCGAGGTGCTATTGAGTCTGGATTGGAGTCTTTGGGAGAGGCTGCATCGGGAGGCGAGGGGAGCCCTGCGCCAGCACAGGGGCATGAGGCTTGTGCCGGGGAGGCCAGTAATCCCTCGTTCAATCCGATTCTGGAAGGGCTGCGGGGACTTCGTACAGGGCACCAGCAGGGAAGCATGGTTGTGGAGTGGTTACAGCGCAGCGCGAACGATGTGGTGGAGTCCTGTAACGAGGGGATCTCGGAGTTGTTGGGAGCGAAGGATCCCATGGGGCAGTTGCGTGATATGGCAGCGCAGGGGCTCTCGCGCATGGGGAGCGAGCTGGAGAGGATGCACGCTGCAGGTGACGTGATCGGGGAGGCGTCGTCGCAGGTGGGTGAGGCGCAGGCGCAGTTGGTGGGGGTTCGTGCGCTGGTGGCGGGGCTGCGCGTCCCGGAGATCCCGGAGCCTCAGCCGAGCGATTTTGGCGATAACCTCCTGGCGGATCTGGCCGAGGGGGTGGTGGATTCGGGGTTGGAGCTGGCGCGGGCTGCGGCGCAGCAGCTCCGAGAACAGTTGACTGCGCTGGTAGAGGGGGTACAGGCCCAGGCGCAAGATGAGCTGGAGATGCTGGAGACGGGTATTTCGGAGGTACAGTCGTTCCTGGACATGTATCAGGAGACATTGAGCGCGCAGATCAGCGTGGTGCAGGGGCGGATGCAGTCCATCGCAGAGAAGCTGGCAGGGTGTGAGCAGTTTGATGACTACTTGAACCTGTTGCTGGAGCAGATCGGGGAGTTCATGGGGATCCCGGGCGGGTTGGGGATTGATGTGTTGAAGGGGCGCTGGGCGGAGGTCGGGACGCTGCTGGATGAGGCCATCGCGCACGTCGAGGAGCTTGAGGCCGAGCGCGCGGCGTCGGAGCAGAACGATGAGGAGGCGGAGTCGGGTGGTGTCGGGGGCCTGGCGTCGGGTTTGGCGTGAGGGTTCAGCCTGGGGGGAGGAGGGCGAGCTGTCGGTCGATGAGGTCGATCTTGTCGTCGCGTCCGAGGCGGGCCCAGAGCTGCCTGGCGAGTGAGAAGGCCATGCGTGCGCGTCGGTGCTGTGCTCGGGAGGCAGCGATCTCGGCGCCGAGCTGTGCGGGCCAGGCGTCGTCGGGGTCGGCGGCGCCGGAGGTGGAGAGGAGGATGGAGGCCTGCTTGAGGCAGCGGTCCCAGGCGCTCCAGTCCTCCTGGGCGGCGCAGCAGGGGAGGAGCTCGGCGTAGACGCCGCCGAGGAGTGCGTCGCGTCCGGACTTGACGGCTTCTTCGCGTGCGCGTTCGAGGATGGGCCTGGCGTCGTGGAAGCGTCGTCGTGCGAGGAGGACGAGGGCGATGTTGATGCGCGCGATGGTGGCGTTTGCGGAGCCCATGGTCTCGTAGAGGACGAGGACGCGTCGGTAGCGGGCCTCGGCGGCGTCGAGGTTGCCCTGGGCGCGCTCGACCTCAGCGAGGCCGTTGAGGCAGTTGACGGCCATGGGTGCGTTGCCGAGCTGCTCCGCGAGCTGGAGTCCTTCGGTGAAGAGCTGCACGGCGAGCTCGGCGCGTCCGAGGTGGGGTTGTACGGTGGCGTAGCCGTAGAGGGCGACGAGTGCGCCGCGGACGTCCTGGATCTGGAGGTAGGTCTGGTGGGCGCGCTGGAAGAGCGTGGCGGCGGGCTCGGTGTGTCCGCGTCGCTGTTCGACGTGTCCGAGGCCGACGAGGCAGCGGGCGATGCCGGCCTGGTTGTGCTGTTGTTGGTGGAGGTGGAGCGCGCGTCGGTAGAGCTCGTCGGCCTGGGCGTATTTTCCGAGGTCGTAGAAGAGGAGTCCGTGGATCTGGTGTGTGGTGGCGAGTCGGTCGGGGTGATTCCAGGCGACGGCGAGGTGCGTGGCCTGTTCGATCCAGGGGATGGCCTCGGTGCAGAGGCCGCGTCGTCGGAGGAGCTCGGCGCGTCGTCCCCAGGCGTCGGGCCAGCGGGGGTCATCGGCGGGGAGCTGGAGTTCGCGCATGGCCTCTTCGAGGGTGTCGAGGAGGTGTTCGGCGTGGAGGAGTTCGCCGGCTTCGAGGCGGTCTTCGGCGGCGGCGTAGAGGGGGTCGATGGCGGCGGGGAGGTCCCCGGCGGCGATGAGGTGCCTGGCGATGCGCTCGGGTTGTGCGCGGAGGGGTGTGGAGGCGCGCTGGTGCTGGAGCATCTGGGCGCAGGCGAGGTGGAGCCAGGGGAGTCGCTGGGAGGTGCGCGCGAGCTCGAGTGCGGCGTCTCGGAGGAGGCCGTGTGCGAAGGCCCAGCCGTCCTCGGTCCAGCGTGCGAGGCCGGCGGCGACGAGGGTGTGGACGAGGTCGCGGGAGGGCTGGATGTGCGCGAAGGAGCAGGCGGTGCGCCACTCGGCGCCGGTGCTCTCGACGCCGAGGACGGCGCCGAGCTCGACGGCGGCGCGGTCTTCGTGGGGTCGTGTGTGGAGGAGCTGTTCGAGGCGTCTCCCCCAGAGGTGGTCGAGGTCGTTGGCGAGGGGCGGTGTGGTGTGCTGGTTGCGGAGTCTGTAGCCGGAGGTGCCGACCTCGAGCATGTCGCGCTGGATCCACTCACCGACGAGCTGCACGGCGAGGAGGGGGTTGCCCTGGGCGCGGTCTGCGACCTGGGTGGCGAGGTGGGGTTCGAGGCTGAGGAGTCGCCTGGCGAGCTCCTGGGTGTCGTCCTGGGGGAGCGGGCCGACGTGGACGCGCTCGGTGCGGGGCAAGGCGAGGAGCTCGTCGAGGAGGCGCTGGGCGTCGGGTCGTTGTGCGAGGGCCTCGGCCTGGACGGTCATGAGGACGAGGATGGGCGCGGGGTGGAGGGTCTGGGCCTGGAGGAGTTCGCGGGTGAAGGTGAGGGAGTCGAGAGAGTACTGGGCGTCGTCGAGCCAGAGGAGGGTGGCGCGTCGCCTGGCGCTGCGCTCAATGAGGCGTCGGATGAGGGC
>CAUJGC010000587.1 GCA_963169075.1 Myxococcota bacterium | reverse complement strand
CGAGCAGCTCGACGCCCTCGACGGTGTCGAAGGTGATGTCGAGGTCGGGGGTGGAGGGGGTGGAGAGGGCGATGAGGAGGGCGGCGGCGGCGAGGTGGGCCAGGAGCGAGGCTGCGACGAAGAGGGCGGCGCGGCGTCGGTCGGCGCGTTGGGCCTGGAGGTCGTGCTGGAGGGAGGTGGCGTCGTCGGTCAAGGATGGGTGGCTCCCGCGAGTGGCCCGGCGTGGGTCCAGGGGCGGAACGCCGCCCTGGACGGTGGCATTCCGGGGCTCAGGGGGGCGGGGGGGCGAGGATGGCGCGGGGCTTGGCGCCCTCGGCGGGGCCGACGATGCCCTCCTTCTCCATGAGCTCGACCATGCGGGCGGCGCGGTTGTAGCCGACGCGGAGCTTGCGCTGGAGCATGGAGATGGAGGCGCTGCGGTCGGTGGTGACGATGCGGACGGCCTCGTCGTAGTGCTCGTCGTACTCGGAGGGGTCCACGTCGTCTTCGGGCTTCTCCTCTTCGGAGCCGTCGGAGTAGTTGAGGAGGGTCTCGTCGTACTGGGGCTCGCCCTGGTCTTTGAGGAAGGTGACGATGCGCTCGATCTCCTCCTCGGAGACGTAGGCGCCGTGGACGCGGACGTGGGTGGCCTTGCCGGGGCCGAGGTAGAGCATGTCGCCGCGGCCCAGGAGGTGCTCGGCGCCGTTGGAGTCGAGGATGGTGCGGCTGTCGGTGCGCTGGGCGACGCGGAGCGCGATACGGGTGGGAAAGTTGGCCTTGATAAGACCCGTAATAACGTCCACAGAGGGGCGCTGGGTGGCGAGGATGAGGTGGACGCCAGCGGCGCGGGCCTTCTGGGCGAGGCGCGCGACGCAGGTCTCGACGTCCTTGGAGGCGACCATCATGAGGTCCGCGAACTCGTCGATGATGATGACGATGTTGGGGATGGTCTTGAACTTGGGGACGCCGTCCTCATCGACCTTGAGCTTCTTGATGGCCTCGCTGGTGATGAGGCCCTGCTCCATGTCGACGCGGCACTGCTTGGTGAGCTGCTCGACTTTTTCGTTGTAGCTCGCGATGTTACGGACGCCGAACTCTGCGAGCATGGCGTAGCGGGACTCCATCTCATCGACGGCCCACTTGAGGGCGGTGGCGGCCTTCTTGGGGTCGGTGACGACGGGGAGCATGAGGTGTGGGATGCCCTCGTAGACGGAGAACTCGAGCATCTTGGGGTCGACCATGATGAGGCGGCACTCTTCGGGGGTGAAGCGGAAGAGGAGGCTGACGATCATGGTGTTGACGGCGACGGACTTCCCGGAGCCGGTGGCGCCTGCGACCAGGAGGTGGGGCATGGCGGACATGTCCGCGACGACGGGGGCGCCGTCGGTGCCCTTGCCGAGGGCCATGGGCATGCGGGCCTTGGTCTTGTTGAACTCGTCGGAGGCGATGAGCTCCTTGAGGTAGACGGTCTCGCGGTAGTCGTTGGGGACCTCGATGCCGACGACGCCCTTGCCGGGGATGGGGGCGATGATGCGGACGCTGATGGCGGCGAGGGCCATGGCGAGGTCGTCCGCGAGGTTGGCGATCTTGGAGAGCTTGACGCCGGGGGCGGGTGAGAACTCGAACATGGTGATGACGGGCCCGGGGCGGATCTCGACGATCTTGCCCTTGACGCCGAAGTTCTCCAGGGTCTCTTCGAGCTGGATGGACATGGCGCGGAGCTTGTCGCGGTCCACGGTGACCTCGGCGCTCTCCTTGTAGTCGAGGAAGGCGAGGCTGGGCAGCTCGAAGGCGCCGGGCTCGTCGGTCTGGAGGCGGGGTGGGCCGTCGTGCTGGGCGAGCTGCTCGCGGCGGAGGCGGGCGGCGCGCTGGGCCTCGGGCTCGACGATCTGGGGTCCGTCGGCGGAGGGTGCGGGGTCGTCGAGGTCGTCCTCGTCCTCGTCGGGGGCGGGGGCGGGGGGGCTCTGGAGGGCGCGGGTGACGCGGCGGTCGGGGAGGATGACGGCGGGCTCGCGGCGGGCCTCGGCGGCGGCGGGGGTGCCGTCGAAGGAGGCGAAGTCGTCCTCCAGCTCGTCGTCGAGGTCGGGGTCGGGGGGGTCGCCGTAGGCGGCGTCGATGGCGCGGGCCTCGTCCATGAGGGGATCGCGGTCGCGGTCGCGGGGCTTGCGCTCCTTGCGGTCCTCCTTGTCGCGGCGGCTGACGGCCTTGTCGGCGGCCTTGTCGGCGGCCTTGTCGGCGCGGACGGCGGCCTTGCGCTCCTCTTTGTCGCGGCGGGCGGCGAGGCGTTGCTCGACGAGGGCGTCGAGATCGTCCTCGGCGGCGGCCGCGGCGGCCGCGGCGGCCTCTTCGCGGAGTCGGCGGCGGGTCTCGCGCCAGACGCGCCAGCGGAGGGAGAGGCCGCCGGTGGCGCCTCGGGCGAGGCCGAGGGCCCAGAGGACGAGGGTGCCGAGGGACATGTCGGTGACGAGCATGAGGGCGAGGAGGAGGAGGCTGCTGGCGAAGATGTAGGTGCCGACGCCGCCGATGAGGCCGACGGCCAGCTCTCCGAGCAGCTCCCCGACGAGGCCGCCGGCCTTGTGGCCGAAGAGCAGCTCGCCCGCGAAGATGAGGTGGCAGAAGAGGGTGCCCGAGAAGATGAGCATCCCGTAGCCGACGAACTCGGAGGGCTTCAGCTCGGGGCGTCTGCCGACGAGCATGAAGCCGCCGAGGCCGAAGATGACCAGGGAGAGGACGAGGGCGCCGACGCCGAGGATGTAGAGGAGGACGTCGGCGGCGTAGGCGCCGACGGGTCCGATCCAGTTGGCGATCTCGCCGCTGCTCTCCAGATCCGCAGGAGAGAAGGAGAAGATCGCCAGGGAGAGGGCGACGGCCAGGGCCAGGAGGACGAGGCCGGTGATCTCGCCGCCGCGTCCGGTGGCGGAGGTCTCCTCGGTGAGGAGCTCCTCGACGGCCTCAGCGGCCTTCTTGCGTGAGCGTTTCTTTGTCGCAGCCATGACAACCCGTGCGGTAGACGTCCGTGTCCAACCGGGTGCATCCTACCTCCGCGGCGGCGCACCTTGCAGGGGGCCACTATGCCACCCCCGAGCGCCCTGGCAAGTTCTGCCCACTCCCTGACCCTGTGGGGTGCTCCTTGCGGTGGATTGTCCTCGTCTCTCTGGCCTTCTTCGGCGCGAGCTGCTCGGCGCCGAGCGATCACCCGTCGGCGCCTGCGGCGCCGTCCTGTCCGTCACTGGACGCCGCAGGCGTCGAGCTTCCCGCCCTCCGTCCGGGCCTGGGATCGGGGGAGCCCGCCCCCCGATCCCCGCGCGGGGGGGCGGCGGAGGCGGCGCTGCCGCCGCAGCCGCCGCCTGGGCTGGAGGCGGGTGCGGCGCCCGTGGCGGCGCATTTGAGCTGGGCAGGCGGGGGGTGGGCGGTGATCAACCCGGCCCGCCCCGCGCCGCTGACGCTGCGGGCGGTGGGGCTGGAGGGGGAGGCGACGCTGGAGATCACCCCGCTCTCGGCGGAGGAGGTGGCGGCGCACCTCGTCGGGGAGCCTCCTGGTGGTGCGTCAGGCCGGCCCGTGGAGGCCCCCCGGCGCCTGCGGGCGCCGCTGCGACGTCGCGGCGAGGGTCTGGAGGCGGAGCTTTCAGCGACGAGCCTCCTGGGGTCGCACAGCGCGGCGCGGGTGGTGGCGCAGCACCCGGCGTGGCGGGGCGCGGGGGGGGCGCCGGGGTCCAGCGCGGTGATCCTCCAGCGGACGGGGCTGGATCTGGCGGCGGTGGCGGATCTGGAGCGCGCCCGGATCACCGCGGCGCGCCTGGAGGGCGGCGCGGCGGTGGAGGGGGTGACGCTGCGCCTGGTGGGCCCCGGCGGCGCCGAGGTCTGGCGCGGCGTGACCGACGCCGCCGGGCAGGCCGAGGCGCCGGGGCCCCGGCGCTGGTCATCGCCTGGGCCGGTGGTCCTGATCGGTGAGGCGCCGGGGCTGGGGCGCGCGGCGCTGCCGCTGGACGGGCGCGGCGCGCGCGGCTACCTGAAGGCGTGGGGCGGCGCGGCGCCGCCCGCCGACGAGGCGCCGCGGGTCTTCTTGATGAGCGACCGGGCGCGCTACGCGCCGGGGGAGGAGGCGATCCTCCTGGGCGTGGCGCGCCCGGCAGAGGAGGAGCGGGCGCTGGCGCCGGAGGTGGCCTGGGAGTCGGCCCGCCGGGTCGGGCGGCGGGCGCCGAAGATGAGCGACGCGCTCCCGACCGCGCCGCTCTCGCCGCGCGGGCTCTTCACGCTGCGGGTGCCGCTGCCGGAGGGTGCCGCAGCGGCGCCCTGGCCGCTGACGCTGCGGATGGGGGCGCGGGCCTTCACGCACACGCTGGAGGTGGAGCCGGTGGAGCGAGCGGTCGCGGCGCTCACGCTCGACAAATCAAGTAAAAATAAATGTATTTTATACATAAAAAACAACAACAACCCAGCTCACGAGCCGCTGGCGCTCCAGTGGAGCGCGCAGCTTGAGCCGCTGGACCCGCAGCCCGAGGCGCCGCCTGCGGGGTTCCTCTTCGCGCCCCCGCTGGCGGGGGCGCTGGCGCCGCGGCGGGTGCGTGAGGCGGCGCTGCGCCGCTACGCGGCGGCGCAGGAGGCTCCGCCGGCGCAAGGGGAGGGGCTGCTCCTCGCCGGGGCGGGGCCGCTGGAGGCGCGGTGTGAGCCTGGCGCGGGGGCGTGGCGGGTGCGGTGGGAGGTGCGGGGGCGGGACGCGGCCGGGGGGCGGGCGGAGGCGGCGACCACCCAGGAGGTGATCCCGTGGGAGGCGCTGGTGGGGCTCCGGCTGGAGACGGCGCTCGTCCCCGCCGGGGAGCCCGCGCGGCTGGAGGTGGCGAGCGTGACGTTGCGCGGCGCCCCCAAGGCGAGGCGCCGCGTGGCGGTGGCGCTGGAGCGCCTGGATCGCCCCGGCCCGACCCACGCGGCGTCGCTGACCACCGACGCGCAGGGGCGTGCGTCCTGGACGAGCCCCCCGCTGGAGGCCGGGGCCTGGTCGGCGCGGCTCCAGGAGGAGGGTGGGCACGTCATGGAGCACGGGCTGATCGCCTTCGGGGCGGGGGCGCTGGCGCTGCCCGGCGGGGCCGGGGAGGACGCGGCGACGGTGGTGGCGGATGTGCGGTCGGCGTGGCCTGCGGGCGCAGCGCGCCTCCTGATCGGCGGCTCCACGCCCGATGCCCCGGGGGAGGTGACGCTGGAGCGGGCCGGGCTGCGCGCCGCGCAGCCCGTGACGCTGCGCGGGCGGAGCGCCCTGGTGACGGTGCCGCTGGACCCGGCCTGGGCGCCCAACGTCCGGGCGGTGGTCCACCTGCGCGGCGAGCGCATGGAGCGCGGGGCGATCCAGCTCCCCGTCGAGGCCGCCGGGGAGCGCCTGGAGGTCCAGCTCCGGGCGGAGGGGCGGGAGGTCCACGTCGCGGCACGGCGCGCCGACGGCGCGCCAGCAGGCGGCGCCGAGGTCGCGCTGCTCTGGGTCGAGGACGGGTGGCCCAGCGCGGCCGAGGCCGCGCCGGAGGCCCTGGCCGCCGCGCTCCACCCGGCGCAGGCCGAGGGCACCTTCGCCAGCGCGCTGCGGGATCATGCGCTCCCGGCGCCGTCGGCGCAGCGCGCGCCAGCGCCGGGAGCGGCGCCCACGCCGCGCCGGGAGGTCCGGCGCGATGAGGCGCTGCTCCTCCCCCCCGGCGCGACCCGGCACCCCGGGCAGGCCGAGGTGCTGCGGCTGGAGCCGGGGCGCGGCGAGGGGCGGTGGACGGTGCCGGGCTCGAGCCCGGGGCGGGTGGTGGCGCTGGCGCTTGGGGAGGGCGGCGAGGTGGGCGGCGCCACGCTGGAGATCGCCGGGGGCTGGGAGGCGCCGCCCGCGGTTCAGGCGACGGCGCCGCTCCGGCGCTGGAGCGTCGCCGCGCGCCTGGACGGCCCCGCGGCGCTGCCGGTGGAGGCGCCGCCGGAGGCGGCGCTGACGTGGGTGGCGTCGGGGTCGCCGCTGGTCCTGGGGCGCGGGGTGGCGCTGGAGGTGCTGGCGCTCCCGGGCCTCACCCCGGAGGAGCGGGCGCTGCGCCTGCTCGTGTTGAGCCTCTACAGGCGCCACCTCCACCTCCTGGCCGACAGCGATCCCGCCCTGGCCCAGCCGGGCCAGGGCGCGGCGCTCCAGGCGCTCCAGCGGGCGCTGCTGGATCAGGACGCGCTGGGGAGCTTCGCGTCGCCGTGGGCGACGCTGGTGGGCGCCGCGGCGCTCCAGAGCGCGCTGGATCATGGCCTCCCCGCGCCCCAGCACCGGGTGGAGGCCGCGTGGCGACAGCTGGAGGCGCTGCTCCTCCTGGGGGAGGCGAGCCCCCTCCCCTTGCGGGCGCGGGCGCTGGGGGCGGCGTGGCTGGAGGCCGCCGGGCGGCCCCTCCCCCGCAGCGCCCAGGAGGCGCTGCGGCGCGAGGCCGCCGACGCGCCTGCGGCCCGGGCCCTCCTGGGCGGGCCGCCGGACGCGAGCCCCGAGGCCGGGCTCGCGGCCCGGTGGGCAGGGAGCCGCGCCCAGCGCCCGGCAGCGCCCGATGACGCCCTCGTGGCGCTCCTCGCGGCGTCCCCTGGGGACGCGTGGACCGCGCTGGTCGCCCTGCCCCTCCTGGCGGCCCTCCCCGGCGCGTCGCCTGCGGCGCCGCCGCAGGTCGGCTCAGGCGACGCCTGCCCCGCGCCGGAGGCGCTGGCGCCGGGCGCCTGGCGCGGGCGCCTCCAGGCGCCCGCGCCGCGCCTCGCCTTGACCCCAGGAGACGCCTCGCCGCTCTATCTTGCTGTAACTATTGAGGTTGATTGGGAGCGCGCGCCGCGTGATCCGACGCGCTGGGGCGCCGTCGAGGTGGAGCCGGCGGGCGCCGACCGCGCGCGCCTGCGCGTGCGGCTGGGCGGGGAGGCGCCGGGCGCGCCGGGCGCCGTGGTGCTGCCGCTCCCCGAAGGGGTCCACCCGCTGCCCCAGGCCGACGCGGCGCCGCTCCTGGCCGCGACGCCCGCCCGCCTCCTGGCGCTCCGGATCGAGGACACCGGGGCGGTGACGCAGACGGTGGAGGTGATCGGCGCGCTCCCGGCGAGCTGGCCGACGCCCGCGCTGCTGGTAGACGGCGTGTTGACGCCGCGCCTCCTCAGCGCTGCGCCATGAAGAGGGCCAGGCGGTAGGCGTAGCGACGCGCCCCCAACGGCCGGGCGTCCAGCTCGACTGGAGCCTGCGCCGAGGCGCCCAGGCGCCGCCGGGCCGCCTCCTCGGCAGGGACGGCGGCGCCGGCTGCGTGGAGCCAGAGCGTCGGCGTAGCGCCCACCGCGACCCCCGCTGCGTCACCGCCCCAGAGCATCGCCGGGAGCAACCCCCCCGAGCGCGCCGAGGCGGCCTCGCCTGGGCTCCAATGCGGCTCCTCCAGGATCACGCCGCCGACGCCGGGATCCCGCGTGGCGAGCGCCAGCGCAGCCGCCGCCCCGAGGCCGCGCCCCAGGAGGAAGCGCCGCGCCGGGGGAAGCTTCGTCCGCGCCCCCAGCTCCGCCCAGGCCGCCGAGGCGTCGCCGGTCCACAGCGCAGGGTCCGGGCTCCCCTCGCTCCCGCCGTAGCCCCGCTGGGCCAGGAGGAGCACCGCGATGCCTTGCCCGCGCAGCTCCTCCAGCATCGCCGCGTCGGCCTCCAGCGCCGGGTTCAGCCCGTGGAGCGCCAGGAGCCCCGCGCGCGTCTCCCCCGCAGCGGGCAGATACCACGCCGCCAGCGTCCCGCCGCCCTCCCGCGCCACCTCGCACGCCTGCCAGCCTCGCGCCTCCAGCCCCGCGGGCGCAGCGACGGAGCCGCCATACACCCCGACGCTCCACCACCACCACGCCACGCCAGCCAGCCCAAGGAGCACCCCTCCAAGCACCCCCCACACCAGGCCGCGGCGGCGCTGCGGCGCCGCAGGCGCCTGCGATCTCGGTCGAGGCGGCGCAGCAGCGGCCTCCGCCAGCGTCTCCAGCGCAGGAGGCGAGGACGCAGGCGCAGGAGGCGCGAGAGGACGCGGCGCGGGAGCCCGTGGCGCAGGGGGAGGACTCCCTTCGCGTCGTTCAGCCGGGAGATCCATAGCGAAGCCGACCTTGAATTCCTCGACCTGAGCAGGCGGCGCAGGCGCAGGCGGCGCCGGGCGCCCTCCGACGCGCTGCGCCACCGTCGGGAGCGTCGGCAGCGAAGAGCGCGCCGGGCTGACGACAGGCGGCGGCTCCAGCCGCTGCGCCGCAGGCGCCGGCGCCTCCGGGAGCGGCTGGAGGAGCGCGTCATCCAGCGCGGCGAGGAAGGCCGCCGCGTCGGGGACGCGCCGCTCCAGCTTCTTCTGGACCGCGCGCGCCAGGACCGGGCGCAGCGGCGGCGGGATCGCCGGATCGTCGACGTCGATCACCGGGAACGGCTCCAGCTGCCGGAGGAGGATCTGCCAGGTCGTCGTCCCCTCCACAGCCGGACGCCCGGTGAGCAGCTCAAAGAAGACCAGCCCCAGGCTGTAGAGATCGCTCGCCGGGCACACCGCGCGGAAGTCCACCTGCTCTGGAGCCATATAGCGCGGCGTCCCCAGGACCTGCCCCGTGGAGGTGAGGTTGGCGGCCTCAGGAGCCTCATCGCCGCGGAGCGCGATCCGGGCCAGGCCGAAGTCTACGATCTTCAACGCCTCGGGGCGTCCGTCCCGGGGCGTGGTCACCATGAGGTTGTGGGGCTTGATGTCGCGGTGGATCACCCCGCGGTCGTGCGCCGCGCCCAGCCCCTCCAACGCCTGGCGGATCAAGGCGCAGGCGCGGCGCGGCGCCAGCGGCCCCTCCTTCAAGAGCGCCGAGAGCGGACGCCCCTGCACCAGCTCCATCGCCAGCCAGGGGGTCTTGTCAGGCAGCTCCCCGACCTCCAGCACCTCCGCGATGGCCGGGTGCTGGAGCCCCATCACCAGCGCCGCCGAGCGCTCCATCCGGCCGCGGCGGTGCGCCAGCCCCTCCTCGCCTGTCAGGACCTTGAGCGCGACCTCGTCGCCGCGTGCGAGGCGGGCCGCCCGGAAGACCTGCCCGTCAGCGCCGCGCCCGATCCGCTCCAGGATGCGGTAGCCCTCCGGTTGGAGGGCGCTCTCCTCCGCCTCGCCAGACACCGCGCGACCTCCGTGCTCA
Source organism: Myxococcota bacterium (assembly GCA_963169075.1). Lineage (GTDB taxonomy): Bacteria > Myxococcota_A > Bradymonadia > Bradymonadales > CAUJGC01. Next base: position 7,483 of record CAUJGC010000587.1, on the reverse strand, counting down.
CGCCGTCACCCGCTCACGGAGACGGCTCATCCCAGGACGACGACGGCAGACGCTGGAGCTGCACGTCCCTCACGCCGTCCCGCTCCATGGAGAGCTCCACCGAGGCCTCCTGGTAGCCCTCCCGACGCAGCACCAGCACCACACGCGCCGCGCCGCGCGGAAAGTCGCGGGTGAAGGGGGTCTGCCCCAGGACCTTCCCCTCGTGGACCACCTCCGCGCCGCTCGGACGCGAGGAGAGCGTCCAGCGCACCTGCTCGACGTGCGTCGGAGGCGTCGCGGCGACCTCGGGCTCGCGGGCGGCCAGCGCCGCCAGCACCGCCACACCGACCGCCAGCAGGAGGAAGATGGCGCCAGCCCCCGCCGCCAGCGCGAAGAAGATCTTCTTCTCGGCGGGCGCCGCGCGCGGGCGAGGTCGGGCAGCGCCGGGGCGCGCCCGGAGCGCCGGGTCCAGCGTCGACACGGGCACGGTGGCGTGGCCCGGTCGCGGCGCCTCGGCCTCCTCGACCTCCTCCGGCTCGTCGTCCTCCGGGTCCAGGATCGTCGGCAGCTCCGGCCCGGAGGGGAACTCCACATCGCCCATGCCCCCCACCGAGACGGCGAAGCTCGCGAGGTGCGCCGGCACGTCCAGCTCCGCCTCGGCCTCTCCAGGCGCGAGGAAGGCCTTCATGCTTGGGCTGGTCGTGAGCGCCCAGTCGGGGATCACGCTCTCCGCCCCGGCGCGGGCCTGCGTCACCTCCTCCAGCGAGAGCTCCTGCGAGGCGGAGGGGTTGGCGCTGCGCCACGCGCCGCTGGTGCTGGCCCCGAGCGAGGACGCGTAGTGGTCCTCGACCCGCGTCAAGAGCTCCGCGGCGTCGCGGTAGCGCTCCTCCGGCTCCTTGGCGAGCGTGCGCGCCACCAGCTCCCGATAGAAGGTCGAGCGCGTCGAAGGCGGGAGCTTCGGCGGCGGGTCCTGGCAGTGCTTGAGCGCGATGGTCATCGGCGTCGGCCCCAGGAAGGGCGGGCGCCCCGAGAGCATGTGGTAGACGATGCACCCCACCGCGTAGACATCGACCGCCGCGGTGATGTTGGCGAGACCCTTGGCCTGCTCGGGGGCCATGTACTCGGGGGTGCCGCACACCATGCCCTCGGCGGTCAGGCGGCGGCCCTGGGTCTGGGTGTCCTCGATGGCCTTGGCGATGCCAAAGTCGAGCACCTTCACCACGAAGGCGTTGTCGCGCTGGCAGAGGAAGATGTTCTCGGGCTTGAGGTCGCGGTGGACGATGCCCTTGCGGTGGGCCTCGGCCAGCGAGGCCAGGATCTGCCGCAGGATGACCGTGGTCTGGTCTACCGAGAGGACGCCCACCCGGCGCAGGTAAGACGCCAGATCCTCGCCGTGGAGGTACTCCATCGCCAGGTAGGGCAGCTCTACCGCCTGGGGGGTCTGGTGGACCCCGAAGGCGTGGATGATCACCGAGTGGGGGCTGCTGAGCGCGCTCGCGAGGCGCGCCTCGCGCTTGAAGCGCTCGATGATGCTGTCCTTGTCCAGCACGTCCGGCAGGAGCATCTTGATCGCCACCTGGCGCTCCAGGCCGAGCTGCTGCGCTTCGTAGACCACGCCGTGCGCGCCGCGTCCCAGCTCACGCCGGAGCACGAAGTGCCCGCCGATGGTGTCTCCTGGTCTGGGTAGTTGTGTGGACACGCCCCGCAACCTCCGTGGACGCACCGACTCAGGCTGGGCGCGGCGTCTGCGCCGCGTAACGCAGGAGGCTCCCTCCGGGGGTGACCGTCGTGGCCCGGTGGGCCGAACTCCTGTCCTCTCCAGAGGTAACACAGCCCCGCCGCGTTGGCTACTTCGCAGCGCCTCGGGGGCTGTCCTGACGCGCAAGCGCGTCAAGACAACCCGATACGCTATATTATATCTCTGGATATCTCAGCTTGACGCTGCGCAGCCAGCGCTCACTCCACCCAGCGGAAGTCGAACCAGAAGCGCTCGCGGCTCAGGCGCTCAAAGCCCAGCGATCGGTAGAGGAGCGCGGCGGGGGTGTTGCCCTGGTACGCCTCCAGATCGATGCCGCGGATGCCGTGGACCTCCGCCCAGTCCAGCATATGCTCCACCAGGGCGCGCCCCAGGCCGTAGCGACGCCAGCCGGGGTCCACATAGAGGTTCTCGATCCAGAGGGCCCGGCCAGCGAACTTCACGCTGAAGATCACGTTGGCGAGGAGGAGCCCGACGGGCTCCTCCTCGGGGCCGGGGCGGACGACCACGCAGAAGGAGGCCCGCGCCTCGTCCTTCAGGATCAGGTCAGCGACCGCGGTGAGGGACTCGGCGCTCTGGGCGACGCCGAGGGCCTCCATGTCCTGGGCCAGGAGGCGCGCGATCGCGGCGCGATCTTCGAGGCGAGGCGGCTCAAAGGAGAAGGCGGGGCGCTCCTGCATGGTCGCTCTCAAGCTCAGGCCGTGGCCTGGATCTGGTAGATGCTGTGGTAGAGGATGATCATCCAGGCGTCGTTCTTGAGCCGCAGCTTCAGCTCAAACGGCGAGTCCCAGACGATGTGCCCGGTGAACATCATCCCGTTGCGGAGGGTGACCTGAACGGGCTTGTCCTTGTCCTTGACCCGCTCCACCGTCTCGGTGATGACGTCGATGTCGAGCCGCTCGGTGGGGACCAGCGCCGCGCCCAGATCCTGGGCGCTCAGCTCCTTGTCCTTGCGCGCCATGCCGAAGATCGCCCCCTTGGCGACCGCGGGGCAGAAGAAGAGCACGTGGAGCTTGCTCTGCTTGATCGGCTCCCCGGTGCCCTCATCGATGAGGGACCAGGCGAAGGGGTTGTTGTCCTCTTCGAAGCGCGCCTCGCGCTCGGCGTTGTAGAGGCGGAAGTAGTAGCTCCGCGCCGAGGCCGCCAGCTCGTTGTAGAGGCCGCGGGAGGGCTCGGTGCGGGCGATGAAGGCCGCCGCCTCCTCGACCTCCATCCCCATCATCGCCATGAGGCGGATGAACTTGCGGTGGTGGCCGGGGTAGCGCTCCCAGAGCGCCAGGGCCCGCGGCCCCCAGCCGCAGTTGGCCGGCGAGACCGTCGCCAGGCCGTCCAGATCGAGGTGAAAGCGCGCCATGCGGCGGGTGTGCCGCTTCTTCATGAAGGGGTAGCGCTCGTGCAGCTCGACGCCGCGAGCCTCGATGGCGTCCAGATCCTCATCGGCCATCAGGGGGAGGCCGAAGTCGCCGCGCGCCCAGCGGATCGCCTCGATGGGCGAGAGGTTGTGGCCGTGCTCCTTCATCACCTTGATGCGGTCTTTGGCGCGCCCCCAGATGAACTCCCAGCGCGGGTCCTGGCGGGCGAGCTGACCCAGCGAGGTCCCCCCGGTGGCGACCGCCTTGCTCAGCTCCGGCGTGAGGCCCGTGTAGGTGGCGAAGGTGCGGATCTGCTTCTGACGCATCTCCTCGATGCGACGCGGGTCCTCCGCGAGCCAGAAGGCGCGGGCGCGGCTCATCTCCGGGTTCTGCTCCATGAGGGTCTTGGCCCGGAAGGAGACGGCGTACTCGGCGGGATAGCGCAGCTTGAACTGGTCCAGGGTCAGCTCGCCGGAGACGATGCGGAAGGCGGCGTCCTTGCGGATGCACTCCTGATCCATCAGGCGCTGCATCTCCGCGCGGGCCTCGGTGGAGAGGCGAGCCGGGCGCTGGCGAGGCTTGGGCTTGCCCCCCTTGCGTGGCGCGCCGCCGCGCGGGTTGCGGGGTCCAGAGGAGGGGCGTCCTTTCTGTTGCGTCATGAGCTCTCTCGATCCTCAAGGGGCGCCCGGAGCCAAGTCTGCTCCTGGGCGCTCTTGGTTGTGCTTCCCGACCTGGCGGTGGAGCCTCGGACGGGCAGGCCCACAGGGGAGGGGATGTTCGCATACTCCGCCGAGGCTGTCACCCCGGCTTGACCTGCGCGCGCGGCTCCGCGACATTGTGGAGCAGCGCACACCACGCCCTTCCGATGGGCTGGGGGGTAACGCCCCGACGCTCCACTTTCTGCCCGCTCAGGAGACCTATGCACGCCTCGCCTCGCCTTCGCCTCGCCGCCGCCTCCTCCCTGGCTGCTCTGGCGGCGCTCGCGCTCGCCGCCTGCGGTGACACGCGCGCCGCACGCCTCGGCGCCGAGGGAGAGAGCTGCTTTCAGGACGCCGACTGCCGGGATGAGCTGATCTGTGAGGCGAGGGCCTGCGCGCCGCTCGGCGCCAGCGCCAACAACAGCCCGGGCAACAACAACCCGGGCAACAACAACCCGGGCAACAACAACCCCACCCCCGGTGACTACCTGAGCCAGGGCTGCGCCGATCTCTGCGAGTACTTCGGGGCGTGCGGGGTCGATCTGGACGAGAGCTGCCCCCTGGACTGCGCGGATGGGCTGGAGGGGACGGCCCAGGACGACTTCAACCGCTTCCTCGATTGCTCCTTCGCCGTGTCCTGCGATGAGCTGCTCCAGGGGGGGCTGGAGCGCTGCTTCAACGAGCTGCCCATCGGCCAGAACAACGGCTCACCGCCGCCTGTCCCCGACGACCGCTACGAGAGCTGCGACTTCCTCTTCGCCGCGGCGGTCCAGCTCTGTGATGACGACACCGGGACGAAGCTCTACGAGGACTGCGTCTTCTACGCCGCGCCCAACCTCGGTGATCGCCCCTTCTACCAGGGCATCAACTGCGCCAACAACACCGGGCGGTGCGACGCGCTGGTGGAGTGCATCAGCGACGCCTGGTACTGAGCCGCGCCTCACATCATGTCGTCAGCCGACGCCGACGCGGCCTTCTTGCCGCGGCCCGTCGTCAGCTTCTTCATCAACATCTCCAGGAAGTTCGCCTCGAAGGCCTGCAGGTAGAGGTGCGCCAGCATCGCGTCCAGGTTGGTCTCCTCCGCGAGCGCCGTCGCGCTGATGCCGGGGAGATCGGCCAGCAGCTCGCCGCGCACCTCGGGGTCCGCCCAGCGCTCCAGGACGGCGCCGCGCACCTCCGCCACCGCGTCGTCATCCATCTCATCCGGCGAGAGGGTCGGCAGCCCCCCCTCGCGCTCCATGATGCGGAACTCCACCCGGCTGATCTTGCGCGCCCGGCGATCCAGCTCCGCGAAGACAGGCTTGAGCTTCCCCGAGACGCGCTTGACGCTGAAGCCGCGCGCCTGCTCTGCGATCTCAAACAAATCCGCCATGACTCGATTGCTCCGTCCAACGTGGTTCGTCGCCCCCCGACACTGCGCGAGGGGCCACCGACACCTCAACCCATGACATGTTCTGAACGCTGTTTCAAGCTGAAAGTGCATCCACCCTGCACATTCTCGCCCAGCGCCCGTTCTGTGGCATACTGGATGGCCCTTCGGGGTTGTCCTCCTCGGTCTGCTGCCTGCACCGCCCGCGTGACCCTCGATCACCCGGCGCGGCTGCTGCGACGCGCGACATACGATCACACCTCATCTCCGGTGACGCCCATGCCCTCTCGACGCCTCGCCTCCTTCGCCCCGCTCGCCGCGCTCCTCGCCGTCCCGCTCCTCCTCATCGGCGCAGACGCCCAGGCGCAGACCCCGGAGAACGCCCTCACCTGCCCCGTCCTCCCCACCCTCCTCCAGCGCTACGTCCAGAGCCACGTCTCTATCCACTCCATCGACGCCGCGCTGGACGACCGCGCCGCGGACCTCTGGGCCGATCGCCTCGACCCCACCCACGCCCTCCTCACCCAGCCCGAGCACGACAAGCTCAAGGCGCAGCTCCGCCAGCTCATCCGCAACGCGCGCTCCCTCAAGTGCGACGACTTCGCCACCCTCCGCGCCCAGCAGCTCCAGTGGTACAAAGACAACGAGGCCTTCGCGCGCAAGCTCCTCAGCGATGACAAGCTCACCCTCGACAAGTCCATCACCCTCCAGGTCGAGGCCGACAAGCGCACCCGACCCAAGACCCCCGCCGAGCGCGACGAGCTGCGGCGCAAGCTCATCCACTTCCAGCTCGCCAACTACATCAAGGACGGCGTCGAGATGAAGGACGCCCGCCAGAAGCTCATCCACCGCTATGAGCTCAACACGCGCCGCGTCGCGGAGATCAGCGAGCCCGATCTCTTCGCGGAGTTCCTCAACACCTTCGCCAACGCCCTCGATCCCCACTCCACCTACTTCTCCCCCGATCAGCTCGCGGACTTCAACATCTCCATGCAGCTCGCCCTGGAGGGCATCGGGGCGGTCCTCTCCAGCCGGGACGGCTACACCGTCGTCCAGGAGGTCGTCCCCGGCGGCGCCGCCGCCCGGCAGGGCGGCCTCCGCCCCGAAGACAAGATCATCGCCGTCTCTCAGGGCCCCGAGGGCGAGCCGGTCGATGTCATCGACATGGACCTGGGCGACGTCGTCAAGATGATCCGCGGCAAGAAGGGCTCCCAGGTCAAGCTCACCGTCCTCCGCCAGAGCGAGCGCACCGAGCGCCTGGAGTTCCTCATCACCCGCGACAAGATCGACCTCCAGGAGCAGGCCGCCAAGCTCCGCTTCGAGACCGTCGAGCGCGGCGGAAGGAAGCTCAAGCTCGCCATCATCGACCTCCCCTCCTTCTACGGCGGACAGCGCGAAGAGGACGCCCGCGACTGCACCGAGGACATGCGCAAGCTCCTCGCGGACGTCCGACGCGAGAAGGCCGACGGCCTCCTCCTCGACCTCTCCAGCAACGGCGGCGGGCTCCTCCAGGCTGCCGTCGAGATCTCTGGCCTCTTCATCGCCTCCGGTCCCATCGTCGGCGTCCAGAGCCCCGAGTCCACGCCGGACATCCTCCGCGACCTCAACCCCGACATCGCCTACAGCGGCCCCCTGATCGTCCTCACCTCCCGCGTCTCGGCCTCCGCCTCCGAGATCCTCAGCGGCGCCCTCCAGGACTACAAGCGCGCCGTCATCGTCGGAGACGACCAGACCTTCGGCAAGGGCTCGGTCCAGAACATCGTCCCCCTCCCGCCAGGCTTCGGAGCCCTCAAGGTCACCACCGCCATGTTCTTCCGCCCCGACGGCGCCTCCACCCAGGCCAACGGCGTCAAGTCCGACATCGTCCTCCCCTCCTTCCTCAGCAGCCAGGACATCGGAGAGCGCTTCGAGCCCTGGGCCCTCACCCACCGCGCCATCACCCCCTTCCCCGGCGCCCAGGTCAACGCCGCCGATCCCGAGCGCGCCTTCAAGCCGATCCAGCCCGACACCCTCAAGAAGCTCGCCGCCGCCTCCGCCAAGCGCGTCGCGCGCTCCAGGGAGTTCAAGGAGATCGAGGAGAGCATCCAGAAGTCCAAGAAGAACGAGGGCGCGGTCCGCATCGCGGACCTCTTCGACGAGAAGACCGCCAAGACCGCTGAGACCACACCCGACAAGAAGAAGGACGAGCCCACCCCTCAAGAGCGCGAGGCGATTGAGATCCTGGCGGATCTCGTCGTCGCGAAGTAGGCAGGGCGCCCTCGTGGATGGGGGTCCGGGGGCGGCTCGCCCCCGGCCGCCGGAGGCACCCCCAAGAAAAAATACACAAGAA
>CAUJGC010000586.1 GCA_963169075.1 Myxococcota bacterium | reverse complement strand
GCTGCTTGGGGTCAGCCTCGATCAGAAGACGTCGAGGACGAGGTCATACTCGCTGGAGATCGCGGCGTCGTCGAAGGAGAAGACGCGGATGTAGTAGGTGCCGCCGAGGGAGTCGATGTCAAAGACGTTCTCGGCATCGTTGATGGAGAGCGATCGGTCGATGCGATCCTCGGCGGCGGTGCCGTCGTAGTAGAGCTCCAGGTCGAGGTCGCCGACGTCGTGGGAGAAGAAGATGAAGACGTCGATGTTCTCGCCGGGGAGGAGGTCGACGGCGTACCAGTCCTCCTGGGGGGTGCCAGCGGCCTGGCAGAAGCCCAGCCCGAGGTAGAGGTCCTGGAAGGGGCTGATGAAGGCGGCGTCTTCGCCGGTGTTGTTGTCTTCGAAGTCGTCCTCCAGGCAGGCGTCTGCGGAGAGGACGTTGACGGTCATGTCGTAGGTGTTGGAGTCTCCGAGGAAGCCGAAGACGCGGAAGGTGTAGGTGCCGGCGGTGGTGGCGCGGAAGGCGATGCGCTCGCGGTCGGTGACGGAGGTGGACTCGTCGATGCGGGCGCCGTTGGGGTCGAAGGCCTGGAGGTCGATGTCGCCGTCGGCGTGGCTGAAGTCGAGGAGGACCTCGAGGATCTGGCCGGGCTGGAGGGCGACGGCGTACCAGTCGTCGTCATCGGGGCAGGCGATGAGGTCTTGCCGGGTGCCTGCGGTGATGAGGCGTGCGCGGTTGGAGGAGTCGTTGGGCTCCTGGGCGTCGTCGGTGCAGGTGGTGCCGCCGCCGATGACGTCGAGGTCGAGGTCGTAGGTGTTGGCGGCGCCGAGGAAGCCGTAGACGCGGACGTAGTAGGTGCCGGCGGTCTCGACCATGCCGACGGTGGCCTCCTCGTTGTCGAGGACGGAGACGCTGGAGGCGAGGATGCGGCCCTGGGCGTCTACGAGCTGGAGGTCGAGGTCGCCGGCTGCGTCGTCGAAGAAGATGGTGGCGGTGAGGCCGTCTCCAGCGGCGAGGTCGATGGCGTACCAGTCGTCGTCATTGGAGCAGATGGTGAGGTCGCTCTGGGTGCCGGGCTGGAGGTCGGCGGCGTTGGCGCGTGCGTCGTTCTCCTCGAAGGCGTCGTCGCCGCAGGAGGAGTCGGTGGTGACGGTCTCGAGGGTGTAGTTGAGCTCGTCGCCGCGGGGGCTGAAGACGCGGATGCGGTAGGCGCCGCTGCGGGGGGCGGGGTCGATCTCGACGCTCTCGGAGGAGGCGGTGGGTGAGGCGGAGGAGCCGAGGACCTGGCCGGAGGGGCCGACGACCTCGAGGTTCAGGTCACCCTGGGCGCCGTCGAAGGCGATCTCCGCGAGGAGGGCGCCGCCGGCGTTGACGTGGATGGAGAACCAGTCTTCGTCGCCGGAGCAGATGGTGTTGGCGAGGGAGCCCTCGTTGATGGGGCGTGCCTGGGAGGCGTTGTCGTTGTCCTCGCGGGCGTCATCGACGCACTCGGAGGGCGGCTGGGCGCGCTCGACGAGGAGGTTGTAGTCGTTGGTGGCGGTGTTGTTGGCGCCGAAGACGCGGACGAGGTAGAGGCCGGCGACGGGGGCGCCGTTGAAGCTGGCGACCTCGTTGTCGGTGCGGGTGCGGCTGTCCGCGAGGGGGGTCTGGAGGTCGTCCGGGCGGTAGAGGGCGAGGTCGAGGTCGCCAGCGCTGTGGGTGAAGCTGAGGGTGACGTTGAGGTCATCTCCGGCGTTGAGGGAGATGGCGTACCAGTCCTCGTCGCCGGGGCAGAGCTTGGCGGCGCCGACGGGGCCGGGGTTGATGTTGGAGGCCTCGGCGGCGGTGTCGTTCTGCTCGAAGGAGTCGTCCTGGCAGGTGACCTGTGCCGGGGTGCGCTCCAGGGTGAGGGCGTAGGCGTTGGTGACGGCGGGGCTGGCGCCGACGACGCGGACGTAGTAGTCGCCGGTGGTGTCGACGGGGCTGGTCTGGACCTGCTCGTTGTCGGTGGCGGAGCGGCTCTCCGCGAGGATGGTGACGCCGTCCGGTCGGAGGACGACGAGGTCGAGGTCGCCTTCGGCGGAGTGTGTGAAGGCGATGCTGGCCTGGAGGCTGTCGCCGGTGTTGAGGCGGACCTTGTACCAGTCGTCATCGCCGGGGCAGAGCACGAGGCTCTGGAAGGTCTGGGGGATGACGGCGGCGGCGGTGGCCGCGGTGTTGTTGGGCTCGAAGCCGTCTGCGGCGCAGGTGACGTTGGGGTTGGCGACGACGGCGACGCGGAGCCCGTAGCGGTTGCTGGCGCCGTCCACGCCGAAGACGCGGATGCGGTAGGTGCCTGCGAGGGCGAGGTCCCCGGCGATGATCTGCTCGTTGTCGGCGTTGGAGGAGCCGACGCCGAGGCGTCGCCCGTTGGGGTCGAAGAGCTCGAGGTCGAGGTTGCCGTCCACGTTGGTGAAGGAGAGGTAGAGCTCGACGCGGTCCCCGGCGTTGAGGTCGATGGCGAACCAGTCTTCGTCGCCTTCGCAGATGCTGAGGTCGGTGAACTCCCCGGCGCCGATCATGCGGGCGTTGTCCTGGGCGTTGTTGGGCTCGAAGGAGTCGGCCTGGCAGACCTCGGGTTGCTCGCAGGCGCCGGAGATGCGGTTGCAGAGCTGTCCGTCGGGGCAGTCGTCGTTGGAGGTGCAGCCGGCGTCTTCGCAGACGTGGTCGGTGCGGTTGCAGATGCGGTTCTCGCCGCAGTCGATGTCGCGGGCGCACTCCCAGCACTCGCCGGCCTGCTCGTTGCAGAAGGTGCCTTCGGGGCACTCACCGCAGCCGACATCGACGCACTGGTTGGTCTGGGTGTCGCACTTCTGGTCCTGGGCGCAGTCGCCGTCGGCGGCGCAGAAGCCTTCGCGGAGCTGGCAGCGGTTGTTGGCGTCGCAGCGCTCGGCGGCGTCGCAGTCGTCGTCGTTGACGCACTGGACGGCGACGCACTTGGCCTCGCGGCAGAGCTCGAGGGCTTCGCAATCGGCGTTGGTGGTGCAGCCGCCGGTGTCTTCGCAGGAGCGGGTGTTGGTGTTGCAGATCTGGTTGGCGCCGCAGTCGGCGGTGGTGGCGCAGCCGTCGCGGCACTTCTTGTCGTCGGGCTCGCAGTACTGTCCTGCGCCGCAGTCGGCGTTGGTGTTGCACTCGGGGGTGACGCAGACGCCGCGGTCCTCCAGGCAGATCTGCTCGCCGTCGCACTCGCTGTCCCGGGTGCAGAGCCCTTCGACGCAGGCGCCGTCGTCGCAGATCTGGGTGCCGGGGCACTCGGAGTCGAGGGTGCACTCGGGCGAGTTGTTGTTGGCGGGGTTGTTGTTGGCGGGGTTGTTGTTGGCGGCGCTGTTGTTGGCGGGAGGGGTGGCGCCTTCATCTGCGCCCGCGCAGCCCGCGAGGAGGGCTGCGGCGAGGAGCGCTGCGCAGCCCAGGCCCCGGAGGGTTCCGGTGTTGTTGTGCATTTTATACTCTAAATAGCAATGGATTGTTATATTAATTTATCTTCGGGGTCTGATATCATCAGCTCCGAACGGCCTCGGGTGGAGATCTATCACGGGGTGTGGTTGTATGCAAACGGGCCTCGTGGTGTGCGGCGTGGAGGTGTTGGATGGGTCGTGTGCGGCTCTGCGGTGTGGGTGAGCTGCCGCTCTGGGGTGGGCGGCTTTTTCGTGAGGTGGACGCGCACGGTCGCGACGTGCTGATCTTTCGTCGGCCCGGTGGCGGTGTGGTGGCGTGGGATGCGGCGTGTCCGCACGCGGGGGCGATGCTGCGTCCGGAGAATGAGCTGGGCGGTGTGCTGACGTGCTTTCTGCACCGCTGGCGCTTCTCGGTGGAGGACGGCCAGGCGTTGGACGTGCCGGGGTGCGCGCTGGTGGGCTATCCTGCGGTGGTGGAGGCGGAGGCGGAGGGGCTGGGCGGTGTCTATGTGGAGCTGCCCGATACGCCGGGGGAGTGGGCGCTGCGCCGCCGCCGGGGCGGCTGAAATTTTTTCAGGTTGAAGGAAACCATCGCTCCTGCGAGCGGATAACAGCTCCGTGTCGCCGCTGGCTGTGTGGTCCAGGCGGCGGCGCGCGGGCTGGTCTGTGTAGGTCTATGTAGGTCTATGTGGGAGGTGCGTGATGGGTAAGGTGCAGGTGGTGCGCCGCGCAGCGGTGCGTGGGGGTGCGGCGGAGGCGTTGATGTGTACGGTGTGCTGGGAGACGGGCGCGGTGGTCTGCGTGCCGAGCTCGCCGGAGGTGGCGTCGCGCTACAGCGCGCTGCACGCGATCCTGCCGGAGGGGCTGGCGTCGTGGTCGGCGGCGTCGGTGGAGGAGACGCTGGAGGGTCTGGACGCGGACGATCTGACGGGTTGGGAGCGGGCGCTGATCTTCCTGGCGCATCACAAGAGCGCGCGGGCGATGGAGGTGCTGCGGGAGCTTCAGGGGCAGGTGCCCGCGGGGTTGGAGGAGTTTGCGGAGCTGGCCTACGCGGAGAGCTGCAGCTGGCAGGGGTTGGACTATCTGCGTGAGCGTCCTGGGGAGGCGGCGGTGATCCAGGCGGCGGGTTTTCTGGAGGCGGCGGAGTGAGCGGGGGAGCCTCCGGCGTCCGGGGGCGAGCCGCCCCCGGACCCGCATTTTCCGGGGTGCGTTCAGCGGACGTGGCCGTACCAGCGGGCGAGGGTGTGTGGGGAGACGCCGGCGTTGTGGAGGAGGGGGATGAGGTTGTCGAGGAGGGCGTAGTAGAGGGGTCGGGCGGTGAAGCGTCGTCCGCTGACCTCGACGGAGGCGGGGAGGATGGCGAGGCGCCCTGCGAGGAGGAGCCTGTTGGAGAGGTCGAGGTCTTCGAGGAGGGGGAGGTCGGCGAAGCCGCCGAGGCTGTGGAAGGCGCTGGCGCGGACGAAGAGGGCCTGATCGCCGTAGGGTGCGCGGGCGATGCGGGAGCGGAGATCGGCGGCGTGGAGGAGGGGGGCCCAGGCGAGGGGGCGATCGGGGAGGGTCCAGGTGCGGAAGGCGCCGCCGAGGGTTTGGGGGTCCTGGAGGGCGTGCCGGATCCAGAGGGCGGCGCCGAGGGGGGGGCGGGTGTCGGCGTGGAGGAAGAGGAGGGTCTGCGCCCTGGCGAGGCGGGCGCCGGCGTTGAGCTGGGAGGCGCGTCCGCGGGGTGCTTCTGCGATGCGCGCGCGTCCCCAGGCGCGCGCGATGTGGAGGGTGTCGTCGGTGCTGCCGCCGTCGATGAGGAGGAGCTCGTCGAGGCCGGTGAGGAGGTCGAGGCGTCGGAGGAGGGAGGGGAGGGCGCGCGCCTCGTTGAGGGTGGGGATGATGACGGCGAGCCCGCCGGGGACGATGGGTGGGGTGAGGGGGGTCATGGGGTGTTGGCGCGGAGGTCGGCCAGCTCGTGGGAGAGGTCGCGGACGCGGCCTGCGACGTTGCGGAGGAAGGCGCTGAGGAGCTTGTTGGCGAGGGGGAGGTCGTCGGCGAGGAGGCTGTTGAAGTCGTCGCGGTGGATGGTGAGGGTGAGGCAGGGGTGTCTGGCGACGACGGAGGCGGAGCGGAAGGCGTCGTCGATGAGGGCGAGCTCTCCGAAGTGTCCTCCTGGGGCGATGCTGGTGAGGTAGGCGCCCTGGAGGGAGACGTCTGCGATGCCTTCAGCGAGGAGGAAGATCTCGTGCCCTTCGGTGCCCTCGGTGATGATGGGGTCGTGGGGCTCGAAGCGCTGCTCGTAGGTGATGCGGAGGACCTTGATCAGCTCGGGGTCGCTGAGTCCCTGGAAGAGGAACATGTTGCGGAGGAGGTCGAGCTTTCGGGGGAGGTCGAGGGGTGAGGTCTCGGGGGTGGGGTTGTGGAGGTTGAGGACGGCGACGGTGATGTTGTCGTGTCCGCCGCGTCGGTTGGCCTCGGAGACGAGGTGCTCTGCGAAGGCGCGGGGTTCGGGGAAGAGGGGGGCGAGGGCGGCGAGGTCGTCCCAGGGGACGAGGGCGTGGAGTCCGTCGGTGCAGAGGATGAGTCGGTCGTCGCGCTGTGCGTTGACGAAGAGGGTGTCCACGTCGATGACGGGCTCGCGTCCGAAGGCTCGGGTGACGACGTTCTTGTAGGGGAAGGCGCGGACCTCGTCGGGTTGGAGGGTGCCTTCGTTGAGGAGGCGCTGGGCGAAGGTGTGATCGGCGGTGAGCTGGTAGGCCTGGTCGTCGCGGAGGAGGTAGGCGCGGCAGTCTCCGGCGTGCGCGATGAAGGCGCCTGCGGGGACGAGGATGGCGGCGAGCCCGGTGGTGGTGCCGACGACGCCGGGTTCGAGCTGTCGCCGGGCGTAGAGGTCGTAGTTGGTGGAGGAGAGGGCGTGCTTGAGGAGGTGGAGGAGGTGATCGCGCTGGGCGCGCTCGTTGTGCTCGTCGCAGCGTGCGAAGTCCTGGAGGTGGGGCTGGAGGGCTTCCGCGAGGAGTGAGGTGAAGAGGCGGGCGGCGTCGGCGCCGCCTTTTTCCGCGCCGACGCCGTCTGCGAGGATGGCGAGGGTGACGCCTTCGAGGGGGTGGAGGAGGAGGAGGTCGTCTTCGTTGTGGGAGCGCCGGCAGCCGATGTCGGAGAGGCCGTATGCGTCAACGCGCATGAGGGGTACCTCAGGGCGGAGGTGATCAGGTGTCGTGAGGCGAGGCGATCAGCGCGTCGCGCGTCGCGCGTCGCCGAGTGTAGCATGAGGTGCGCGGGAAGGTGAGGGGGTTCGGGTGTCTCCGGCGGCTGGGGGTGAGCCTCTTCTCCCCGGCTCCATCTTCTGGGCTCGATTGCCCTGCTCGGCGGAGTTGGGTTAGGGTGGTGCGCCGTCGGCGTGGAGGTGGAGGCGGGATGGGGCTCAGGTGGTTGATCTTGATGTGTTTTCTGCTCTTTGGCTGCGGGTACGCTGCGGTGGGGGCGTCGCCAGGCGGGGGTGGGGTGGAGAACAGGACGCCGTGGGCGTCGCTCTCGTCGGGGTGTGGTGAGGGTCCTGGGGTGGCGGTGATCGGCGCGCGTGAGCGGGCGGTGGGGTGGGACGGGGAGGGTGCCGAGGTGGAGGTGGAGGTGGAGGTGGCGCGGGGTGGGGCGCGCGGGATCGGTCGGTCGCTCTATACGCAGAGCGGCGCGGCGTTGGAGACGGAGGCGCGCCGTCGCGGCGCGCTGGTGGAGGCGTGCCGCGAGGCGACGGCGCGTCTGGCGTGGGAGGCGAGGGATGGGGAAGGCGAGTGATGCGGCGCGAGGATTTTTTGTTGAGCTGAAGAAGGCTGCGGAGCCTGCGCCGCTCTATCTGCTCTTCGGTGCCGAGGCGTTCTTGTTGCAGATGGCGCTGGACGAGGTGACGCGTGCGGTGCTGCCGAAGGGCCCCAACGACTTCAACATGGACGTGTTCTACGGGAAGGACGCCGATCCGCATCGGATCGTGGGCTCCTGCGAGACGCTGGTGCTCTTTGGGGGGCGTCGGCTGGTGCTGGTGAAGGAGATCCACCGGATGGGGTCGGCGGGTCTGGAGGCGCTGGCGCGCTATCTGGACGATCCGTCTCCGATGGCGACGCTGGTGTGCCACGGGCTGACGCAGGACAAGGCGCTGTCGAAGCAGACGGGGTTCTACCGGAAGGCGAAGAAGGTGGGGGTGGTGCAGGAGTTTGAGGCGCTGCGGGAGTGGGAGGTGGGGACCTTTCTGCGTCGGCAGGCGAAGTCGCGCGGGCTCCAGCTGAGCGAGGTGGCGGAGCAGGCGTTGATCCAGGCGGTGGGGAGCGATCTGGCGTCGCTGGATGGTGCGCTGGAGAAGGTGGATCTCTACCTGGGGCCGGGGGAGAAGGTGCGCCAGGTGGATGAGGAGTCGCTGCGGGAGGTGGTGGCGATGACGCGCTCGCTGGAGGTGTTCGAGTTCACGGACGCGCTGGCGGAGCGTCGCCTGGCGCGCTCGCTGCACTTGCTGGTGGAGATGCTGGAGCAGGGTCAGAACGGGATCGGGATCAACCGGATGGTGTCCCGTCAGCTGCGTCAGATCTGGCAGGTGAAGGCGGCGATGCTGCGGGGTCTTGGGAAGAACGACATCGTGAAGGTGGCGGGGGTGAGCCCGTACTTTGTGGATCGTCTCCAGGGGTATGCGCGTCGCTTCAGCGAGGGGCAGCTGCGGCGTGGTCTCCACGCGACGCTGGAGACGGATCGTCGCTTGAAGTCGAGCCGCTTGAAGGAGCGGGTGATCCTGGAGGAGATGGTGGTGGCGATCTGCGGTTGATCGCCTGGTGGGTGGGCAAGAAGCGCCGAGGGGCGCCCCTTGCGGGGCGCCCCTCGGCGTTTCTTGCCGATCCGATGGGATCAGGCCTCGGCCTTGGCGCGGTTGAGGGCCTTGGCGAGGCGGGAGATCTTGCGGGCGGCGGCGCGCTTGGGGAGGACGCCCTTGCTGGCGGCCTTGGCGATCTGAGCGACGGCCGCGGAGAGGTTGCCATCGGCGGCGGCGACGTCGCCCTGGGCGATGGGGTCGCGGACGGTGCGGATGGCGGTCTTGACGCGGGACTTGACGGCGCGGTTGCGAGCGCGGCGCTTGGCGTTCTGGCGCATGCGCTTCTCGGCGGACTTGTGATTGGCCATGAGCGAACCTCAGGGTGTGTGTCGAAGGGGCGCGTGGGCCCGGGGATATATAGGAGATCCCAACAGGGGTCGTAGGCTGGCTGCCTGTCGGTGCCCTGTCGGGAGCACGCGTCGAACCAGCGGACGCAGGCGAGTATCACGGGGTCAGCGCTGGTGTCAAGAGGTTCGGTCCGGTGGGTGTCGGGGGTGGTGTGGGGTCGGTCGGCTATTGACAGCAGCGCGCGGCGCTCTCTAAGGTACGGCGCGCCGCGTTGGACGCTCGCGGTGGGCGCGGGTTCTTCGTGCTGAGGGATGAACGTCCGACGTGCTCGATTGGGAAGGAGTCATGCATATACTATTCGCGACCGCAGAGATTGCCCCCTTCTGTCCGGACTCGGAGGTGGCGACGACGTGCCACCACTGGTCGAGCGCGCTCCAGGCGTACCGTCCACCGCGTCGCTACGAGGGCGACGTGCCGGGTCCGAACCCGGTGAAGGGAGTGTCGATCATCACGCCGCTCTATGGTTTCATCGACAAGGCGGAGTGGGGTCTGGCGCGTCGTCTTCAGACGTTGACGGTGCCGCTGGAGGGTCGTGATCAGGAGGTGGTGATCTGGGAGGGTCGCACGTCGGATCGGGTGCGGGTGTTCTTCCTGGAGCATCGGCTCTTCGAGCGGACGAAGTACATCTTCGGCCCTCCGGGCAAGCCGCGGTATAAGGAGACGAGCAAGAAGTTCGGCTTCTTCAGCCGGGCGGTGGTGGAGTTCTGCCGTCACGCGCCGCTGCAGGTGGACGTGGTGCACTGCCACGACTGGCCGACGGGGCTGGTGCCGGTGTATCTGGACGCGGAGCGCGAGGGCGACGCGCGTCTGGAGCCGGTGTTGACGTGCATGAGCCTCTATGGGTTGAGCGATCAGGGGGTGTTTGAGGCGAGCGAGTTCGAGGGCCTTGGTCTGGACGCGTCGTACAACACGCCGGAGGCGCTGCTGCGCGGGGGGCAGCTGAACTTCACGCAGGGCGGGGTGCTCTTTGGGGACGTGATCGCGACGCCGAGCCCGACGTGGACGGACGAGATCTTGAGCGAGCCGTCGGGTGAGGGGTTGTCGGAGGTGCTGGACTACCGGGGCGAGGATCTCTTCGGTGTGCTGCGGGGCGTGAGCTACGAGGGGTACGATCCGCGTACGGACCCGTACATCCCGGTGAAGTACGATCTGGCGCATTTGAACGGGAAGCGTCGGAACAAGAGCGAGGTGCAGCACATCTTCGGGCTGCCGCTGCGTCCGCTGGTGCCTGTGGTGGGCTATGTGGGTCCGCTGACGAAGGGCGCGGGGGTGCAGCGTCTGGTGGACGCGCTGGGGCTCTACCTGGAGGGCGAGTCGCCGGTGCAGGTGATCATGCTGGGTGAAGGCGAGGCGTCGGTGCAGGGTGCGCTCTTGAAGCTTCAGGAGGCGTTCCCGAAGCAGGTGGGGCTGCACTTTGGCGCGGACGAGGCGCTGCAGCACCATGTGCTGGCGGGCGTGGACATGCTGGTGGTGCCGTGTCGTCAGGCGCCCTTCGAGGCGGGTGCGATCCGGGCGATGCGCTACGGGACGGTGCTGGTGGCGCCGAACTCGGGGTCGTACGGTGACGTGGTGGAGGAGTGGAGCGCGGAGGGCGCGAAGGACGTGCTGCGCGGGGGTGGCTTCCTCTTTGACGGCGCGGCGCCGGGCGGTCTGGGCGGCGCGTTGGGGCGTGCGCTCTCGGCGTATCGCAACCCGCGTCGCTGGCGTCCGCTGATGGAGTCGTGCATGCAGGCGGACTTTGGCTGGTCGCAGGCTGCGGACGCGACGGTGGCGCTCTATTTTGAGCTGCTGGGCGAGGAGGGCTGAGGGGATGAGCGATCATCGCCAGCGGCTTGAGGCGCTGCATCGGGAGGCGGAGGCGGGTGGTGGCGCGTCGCGTGTGGCGCGCCAGCACGAGGCGGGGAAGTACACGGCGCGGGAGCGCATCGAGAAGCTGCTGGACGCGGGCAGCTTCGTGGAGCTGGACAAGTTTGTGACGCACCAGTGCACCGACTTCGGCATGGAGTCGCAGAAGGTGCCTGGCGACGGCGTGGTGACGGGTTATGGGCGCGTGGACGGGCGCTTGATCTACGTCTTCGCGCAGGATTTTACGGTGTTCGGGGGGAGCCTCTCGGGGGCCTTCGCCAAGAAGATCTGCAAGATCATGGACCTGGCGATGAAGGTCGGCGCGCCGGTGATCGGGTTGAACGACTCGGGTGGGGCGCGGATCCAGGAGGGTGTGGTGTCGCTGGCGGGCTACGCCGACATCTTCCTGCGGAACACGATGGCGAGCGGGGTGATCCCGCAGATCAGCGCGATCGTGGGTCCGTGCGCAGGCGGCGCGGTGTATTCGCCTGCGATCACGGACTTTGTGATGATGGTGGATCAGACGAGCTACATGTTCATCACGGGGCCTGACGTGGTGAAGACGGTCACGAGCGAGGACGTGACGAAGCAGCAGCTGGGGGGCGCGGAGATCCACGCGGGGACGAGCGGGGTGTCGCACTTCCGGTACGGTGATGAGGACGCGATGATCGCGGGGATCCGGGAGCTGCTCTCGTTTCTGCCGTCGAACAACGCGGAGCAGCCTCCGAGGGTGGCGACGCAGGATCCTCCGGATCGTCGGGCGCCGGAGCTGGCGTCGCTGGTGCCTGCGGAGCCGTCGCGTCCCTACGACATGAAGGCGCTGATCCGGCTGGTGGTGGACGAGGGGTATCTCTTCGAGGTCCACGCCGAGTACGCGATGAACATGGTGGTGGGCTTCGCGCGGCTGGGCGGGCGTCCGGTGGGCGTGGTGGCGAACCAGCCGGAGGTGCTGGCGGGCTGCCTGGACATCGACGCGAGCGTGAAGGCGGCGCGCTTTGTGCGCTTCTGTGACGCGTTCAACATCCCGCTGGTGACGTTTGTGGACGTGCCGGGCTTTCTGCCGGGGGTGGCGCAGGAGTATGGCGGGATCATCCGCCACGGCGCGAAGCTGCTCTATGCGTTCGCGGAGGCGACGGTGCCGAAGGTGACGCTGATCACGCGCAAGGCGTACGGCGGGGCCTACGACGTGATGGCGAGCAAGCACATCCGGGCGGACATCAACCTGGCGTACCCGACGGCGGAGATCGCGGTGATGGGGCCGGACGGTGCGGTGAACATCGTCTACCGCAAGGAGCTGGGCGAGGCAGGCGATCCGGTGGCGGCGAAGGCGGAGTATGTGGAGCGCTACCGGGAGACCTTTGCGAACCCGTTCAAGGCGGCGGAGCTGGGCTACATCGACGCGGTGATCGATCCGATGGACACGCGTCCTCGGCTGATCGACGCGTTGAAGATGCTGGAGAACAAGCGCGACACGAACCCGCCGAAGAAGCACGGGAACATCCCGCTCTGAGCGGGGAGGCGGTGGGGTGGGGTGATGGGTCGCGTGGGTTGGTTGGGCGTGTGGTGTGGGCTCTTGCTGCTGGCGGGGTGCTTCTGCGGGCAGGAGGGTGGGTATACGAGCCACGGGGCGCCGACGGGGGAGGACCCTGCGGAGGCGTGTCGCGCGGTGGGGGGTGGTCCGGAGGCGGCGCGCTGCGAGGTGCCCTGCGACGCGGCGAGCTGTCCGGCGGGCTTCACGTGCAGCGCGGCGGGGTATTGCGAGCACGACACGATCCCGAGCTGCCTGCGCTGCCGTTGAGTCGG
>CAUJGC010000585.1 GCA_963169075.1 Myxococcota bacterium | reverse complement strand
CCCGGGGCCCCCCCACACAAAAAAAAACCCACAAACATTTTTTTTTTTTTTTGTTTTTTTGTTTGGGGGGGGCGCCCGGGGGGGGCGGGGGCACCCCCCCCCGCACCCCCGCCTACGCCAACAACGTCTGCGCCAGGATCACCGTGATGTTGTCCGTGCCGCCGCCGTTGTTCGCCGCCTCCACCAGCCGCTCGCAGGCGTCGTCCAGATCCGGCGTCGCCGCCAGGATCTGGCGGATCTTCTCGTTGCTGGCGCAGTCCGTCAGCCCGTCCGAGCAGAGGAGGTAGATGTCGCCGTCCTCGATCTCGAAGAAGTTGATGTCCACCTCCACCTCCGGCGCCAGGCCGCAGGCCCGCGTCACCACGTTCTTGTAGGGGAAGTGCTCCAGATCCTCGGGCTGGAGGATGCCCATCCGGACATACTCGTTCGCCAGCGAGTGATCCTCGGTGATCAGCTCCAGCTTCCCCCGGCGGTAGCGGTAGCAGCGGGAGTCCCCGATGTGCGCCACATACACCCCGTCCTCGACGAAGTAGGCCGACACGCACGTCGTCCCCATCCCCTTGAACTGCTCGTTGGAGCTGGAGGCGTCGAAGATCGTCCGGTTCGCGTGGAGCAACCCCTGCACCAGGCGCTGCTCCTCGCTCAGCTCGTTCTTCTTCTTGCGGCGAAAGAGGCCGCCGAACGGGGACTTGAAGTCCAGATCGTCGCTCTCACCCAGCATCGTGTCCCGGTAGAACTGCACGATCGTCTCCACCGCCAGCTGCGAGGCGACCTCGCCGCTGCGGTGACCGCCCATCCCGTCCGCGACAATGCAGAGCGGCTCCCCATCCTCGCTCAGCCAGAAGTTGTCCTCGTTGTGATCGCGCGCGACGCCCACATCGGACAATCCTGCACAGATTAGACGCATGCTACCTCCGCGGGGAACCGACCGGCGGCCCGACCAGCGGGCCGCGGGACGCGCTCATCCTTGTTCCAGGCTCAACTTGCCGAGCAACGCACGCGCGCGCTCGTTCGACTCATCCAACTCCTGCGCGCGCTCCAGGTGAACCCGCGCGATCTCCGGCCGCCCCTGCACGATCAGACGCTCCGCGAAGTCCAGGCGCGCCGCGAGCACCGACGCCCGCAGCTCCGCGACCTCCTCGGGAGAGGGCGCCGCAGGCGACACCTCCACCTCAGCGCCCTCCGCCTCGACGCTCTCCGCAGGCGCAGACGACGCCGCGAGGGTAGCCTCCGCCCGCCGCAGCGCGTTCTCCGCGTCCCCAAGCGCCAGCAGCTGCTCCACCGACGCCACCAGCTCGCGGCGCACGTAGGGCTTGGTCAGGTACTCCTCGCACCCCAGGCGCGCGCCCCGCGCCAGCGACGAGCCGTCCCCCTTCGCCGTCAACACCAGGATCGGCACGTAGCGACCCCGGAACTTCGCCTTCATGAAGCGCGACGTCTCAAAGCCATCCAGCTTCGGCATCATCACGTCCATGATGATCAGATCCGGCGGCGACTCCCCCGTCTTCAGGATCGCCTCCTGGCCGTTGCGCGCCACCTCCATCTGGAACCCGTCGCGGTCAAGCTGCTGCAGGAGCAGCTCCGCTGTGTCGGGATCGTCCTCCACCACCATCAGGCGACGTGTCGCCTGCTGCGGCACCGCCTCCTCGCCTCCCTCGCTCATGCGCCCTCCTTCGGGACCAGGTGCGCCTCACGCAGGCACGCCATCAGCTGCGGCGCCCCCACCGGGCGCCCGATACGACCCACCACCCGGGCGATGGTGCGATCGGAGAGATCCGAGGTCCAACCCGCCTCCAGACGATCCTCATGCGCCGGGTATCCAAAGCGCGGGATCTCCCCCTCTCCGTTCCAGATGAGGAGCACCGGGAGCGCCCTGGACTTGATGATCTGCCAGACATCCTTCATCTGGCTCCCGCCGTCTTCGTCCGGGAGGGCCGCGCCGATGACGACGCAGACCGGCTCAAACGCCGAGAGTATATCTTTGGCGTCCGACGCTGTAAAGGCGCTCTTGACCTCCAGCCCCGCCTCCATCAACCCCTCGCGCAAGGCCACCACCGTCATCGGGTCGTCATCCAGCACCAGCACGAAGCGGCGCCCCCCCTCCTCGGCGCGCCCCGCCTCCTCCTCCTCACCGACCTCCCCCTCCTCCAGCGTCACCAGCGTCGGCAGGCGCACCGTAAACGTCGAGCCCTCCCCAAGCACGCTCGCCGCCGACACCTCGCCGCCCAGCAGCGTGCAGAGCTGGCGCGTGATCGCCAGCCCAAGCCCCGCGCCTCCGTACTTCCGGCTGCTCGACCCGTCCAGCTGGCGGAACTTCTCGAAGATCACCCCGAGGTCCTCCGGGCGCATCCCGATCCCGCTGTCCCGCACGTGGATCGCCACCCAGCGCCCCGCGTCCTCCACCTCCGCCTCCACCACGATCCCGCCTGTCTCGGTGAACTTGATCGCGTTTGATAGCAGATTGACTATGATTTGCTTTGATTTTGTGCGATCCGAGCGCATCATCGGCAGCGACGCGGGCAGGCGGCTCTGGATCTGGAGCTGCTTGGCCTCGACCAGCGGGCGCACCATCTCCACCGACTCCTCGATCAGCTCCCGCGCGTCGAAGCGCTCCAGCGAGAGGGTGATGTTCCCCGCCTCCATCCGCGAGATGTCCAGCAGATCGTTGATCAGGCGCAGGAGGTTCTCGGCGTTGCGGAGCACCGTCCGGAGGTTGCGGCGCTGGCGATCCTCGAAGCGCTCGCTCTCCAGGACCAGCTCCGTGAAGCCGATGATGGAGTTCAGCGGCGTCCGCAGCTCGTGGGTCACGTTCGCCAGGAACTCCGTCTTGAGGCGGTTGGCCTCCTCCAGCCGGAGGTTGGCGCGCTCCAGATCGCGCTGCTGCGCCATCAGGCGGTCGTGCTGCGCCCGCAGCGCCTCCGCCGTCCGCTCGATGGTCTGGTAGAAGACCGCGTTGCTCACCGCCACCGCCATCTGGAAGATGACCTCCTCGATGAAGCGGACGTCCTCCTCCTCGTACCCTGACGCCGAGCCCAGCACCACCACCCCCAGGAGCACCTCCAGGTGCACCAGCGGCAGGATCAGCGCGCTCTGCGGCGCCACCTCCCCCACGCCGAGGTCCAGATCAAAGGCCCCCTCCGGCACGGGCCGCACCAGCGCCCGGCGCCGCGCCCGCGCCACCTGGCCGATCAGGCCCTCCCCCACCCGCACCTCGCGCCGGGCCTGCGCCTTCCCGTCCAGCCCGAAGTGATCCGCCAGCGTCAGCGACCCCGTCCCCTCCTCGTAGAGGTACACCGCCCCCAGCGTCGAGCCCGTCCGCTCGACGATCTCCCCCAGGCACTCGCTGATCGTCTCCTGCACCCCGATGGAGGAGTTCAGCAGCGAGACGATCTCGTTGTAGTCGTTCTGGCGCTTGCGCCGCACCTGGAGGTAGTGGGCCATCGCGTTGAAGGACGCCCCCACCTCCGCCAGCTCGTCGCGCCCCGAGATCTCCACCCGCGCGTCCAGCTCGCCCCGCTGGAGGTGGCGGCTCACCCGCAGCAGCGCCGCGATCTTCGTCGAGAGCGAGCGCAGCACCAGGAGCGCCAGCCCGCCCACCCCCAGCACCCCGAACATCAGGAGCCCGACGATCAGCGCCCCCATCCGATCCTTGCGCGCCGCCAGCTCCAGGCGCCGCGCCTCGATGTCGTCCAGGTGGCGGCGCTCCAGCGCCCCCGCCCGGCGCAGCACCCGCTCCCGCGCCAGCCGCGTGTCCTCGCGCACGGCCACCAGGCGACCGTTCACGTCCAGGATGCGGCGGCTCACCTCCTCCAGCTCGCCCACCTGCTCCCCGAAGGACGACGACGCCAGCTGGCCCCGCTCCGCCCACGGCGACCCCGCCAGGCTCACCTCCACCTCCCGCAGCCGATCCCGCGCCAGCTCCACGCGCCGCGGGATCAGCTGGCGCTGGAAGTCCGGCGCGAAGGCCTCGTAGCGGCTCGCGGAGTAGCGCAGCTCCTCCAGCTCCACCAGCAGGTCGGCGGCCTCCCGGCCCGCCCGCGCCGCCCGACGGTAGCGATCCGCCTGATCCCCCTCCTGGCGCCCCTGGGCGCTCATCTCCAGGCTCTCCTGCTCCAGCTCCGCCGCCAGCGACCCCAGCGCGCGCCGCTGCCGCGCCAGCCGCGGCTGGAGGCGGCGCTGCTGCCCCTGCACCTCCCGGATCTCCGTGGCGATCAGATCCGCCAGGCGCACCTCCGAGCGGCGCAGCTCCCGGAGCTGCGCCGAGAGCTCCGACCACTCCTGCTCGTCCTGCGACGAGCCCGCGCTCTGCTGGCCCGCGCTCACATGACCCCGCGCGTTGTTGAGCGCCTCGTCGATCACCGCCCGCCACGAGGCGTCATCCACGCTGATCATCCGGTCTTCGGCGGCCGCGACGTGCTCCATCTCCTCCCGGAGCCCCCGGGCGGCGCGCGACGCTGGCAGCCGCTTATCAATGATGATCCCCAGCTGGTCCTCCAGCCGACCCGCGTGCCAATAGGCCAGCGCGCTCACGATGAACGCCATCACCAGCGCGCTCAAGAGGATGGAGAGGATCTTCGCGCGGATCGACATCACGCCTCCAGGCTCGGCGGTCCTGCACTCGACGACCGCTCTGTGTCTACCACGCGCGGCGCCGCTTTGGCTACGTCACTTGACGCCTCCTCCCCCCGGGGATAAGGTCGCCCGCACAGGTCGTCGCAGCGCGACACACGCTGCACAGGGTCGGGTCAACCACGCCAAGCACTTGAGGGATCTCCACCATGTCCATCCGCTCCACCCCGCGCCTCGCTCTCGGCGCTGCCGCCCTCCTCGCCGCGCTCTTCGCCCTCCAGGCGTGCTGCGGCACCTCCTCCCCGCCCGCCGAAGAGGAGCCCAAGCCCAAGGCCGAAAAACCCAGCAAAGCCGACGAGGCGGACAAGGACGACGACGAGGAGGAGGTGGACGCCTGCGCTGGCAACTTCAAGTCGATGGGCAAGTCCTCCTTCACCTGCCGCTGCGAGAGCGACCAGATCACCGGCTCGGTCTGGGGCACCGACATCTACACCTCCGACTCCTCCATCTGCGCCGCAGCCCGCCACGTCGGCGCCATCGGCAAGACGGGCGGCGTCGTCAAGGCCAAGAAGACCCAGGGCTGCTCCAGCTACAGCGGCACCCAGAAGAACGACATCTCCACCGGCAAGTGGGGCTCCTACGGCGACTCCTTCTACTTCCCCGACAAGGGCGACGGGAAGTGCGACGACGAGCGCGGCGTCGCGGGCACCTGCAAGGGCAACTTCAAGGCGATGGACAAGGACTCCTTCACCTGCACCTGCGAGAGCGACCAGATCACCGGCTCGGTCTGGGGCACCGACATCTACACCTCCGACTCCTCCATCTGCGCCGCAGCCCGTCACGCAGGCGTCATCAAGGAGAGCGGCGGCGAGGTGAAGGCCAAGAAGACCCAGGGCTGCTCCAGCTACAACGGCACCGAGCGCAACGGCATCTCCACCGGCAAGTGGGGCTCCTATGGCGACTCCTTCTACTTCCCCGAGAAGGGCGACGGCGAGTGCGCGAAGTGAGCAGGGTGTCACCGGGATGACGCAGCGCGTCATTTTGACGCTGCCGCTGTTGACATCCCTCCTCAGATGATCAAGATGCCCCCGGCTCAGGCCGGGGGCGCGTCTCTGCCTTGAGCCCTCATCGCGTCAAGCGCTTCGAGCGCCTCAAGGAGAGAGCATGGTTCACCCCTGGCATGACATCGAGCTGAGCGGCGATCTGGAGATCAGCTTCCCTGCGATCATCGAGATCCCCCGCGGCTCCAAGAATAAGTACGAGCTCGACAAGAAGACGGGCATGATCAAGGTGGACCGGGTGCTCTACTCGGCGGTCCACTACCCGGCCAACTACGGCTTCATCCCGCAGACCTGGTGCGACGACGAGGATCCGCTGGACATCCTGGTCCTGGGTCAGGAGCCGGTCCACCCGCTCTGCATCCTCCAGGCTCGCGCCATCGGCGTGATGCGGATGGAGGACGAGCAGGAGATGGACGACAAGATCATCGCGATCCACGTCAACGATCCTGCCGTCGCGCACCTGCGCGACATCATCGAGCTGCCCACCCACACCCTCTCCGAGCTCAAGCGCTTCTTCATGGACTACAAGTCCCTGGAGAACAAGGTGGTCACGGTGGAGAACTTCCGCGGCCGCGACGAGGCCCTCCGCATCCTCAAGCAGGCGGCGGTGGACTACAAGGTGAAGTTCGGGACCCCCTCGGCTCCGTAACCTCCTGCTCGCTGCGCTCTCAGGAGGAACGGAGCCGGCTCCCCCCGTGACGGGGGAGCACCGACGGGTCGCTGTGGGCGGCGAGCGAGCGGAGCGAGCACATGGCGAGCGAGCGGAGCGAGGGAGGTCGGTGTCCCCCCGTCACGGGGGGGACCGGCTGCGTTCCGCCGACGAGCGCAGCGAGGTCGGCGGTTACGCAGCCGGGGGGGCTTGCGTTCAGCGTGACAACGCGCTAAGGCTGTACGCCCACACAGTGAGCGCACGCCCAGCCTGGCGGCGTTCACCCCTGCGCAGAGCGTCCGCCATGTCCGCCCCGATCCTGCCCGCCACTGCTGCCGAGCCTGACTTCATCGAGGTGCGCGGCGCGCGCCAGCACAACCTCAAGAACCTGCACCTCCAGGTGCCGAAGAAGCGCCTGGTGGTCTTCACGGGGCCGAGCGGCTCGGGGAAGTCGTCGCTGGCGTTCGATACGATCTTCGCGGAGGGTCAGCGGCGCTATGTGGAGTCGCTGTCGGCGTATGCGCGTCAGTTTCTGGGTCAGCTGGACAAGCCGGACTTCGACTCGATCCGGGGGCTCTCTCCGACGATCTCGATCGATCAGAAGACGTCGGGGAACAACCCGCGCTCGACGGTGGGGACGATCACGGAGGTGTACGACTACCTGCGGGTGCTCTATGCGCGGGTGGGGAAGCAGCGCTGCCACGGGTGTGGGTCGTCGGTGGGGCGGATGTCGAGCGCGGAGATCGTGCAGGCGGTGCTGGGGTTGCCGGAGGGGACGCGCTTCATGCTGCTGGCGCCCATCGCGCGCAACCGCAAGGGGGAGTTCCGCGACGTCTTCGAGGGGCTGCTCAAGGACGGCTTCAGCCGGGTGAAGATTGACGGCGAGGTGCGAGAGCTGGAGCCAGGGCTGAAGCTGGCGAAGCATTATAAGCATGATATTGATGTGGTGATCGATCGGCTGGTGGTGAAGGCGGGGGTGCAGGATCGGATCACGGACAGCGTGGAGACGGCGCTGCGGGTGGGGAGCGGGGTGTGCGAGGTGGAGCCTGTAGGCGGAGGTGAGACGCAGACCTACAGCGAGCACCTCTATTGTCATCGCTGCGCCATCGCGTTCCCGGAGCTGACGCCGCAGTCGTTCTCGTTCAACTCGCCGCTTGGGATGTGCGAGGCGTGCAACGGGCTGGGGCAGACGCTCTCGATCGATCTGGAGCGCGTGGTGCCGGACCCGAAGCAGACGCTCCGGGGTGGGGCGGTGGCGCCGTGGGGGCCCTACGGGGCCACCGAGGAGGAGCCGGGGTCGTCGTCGTGGTCCTGGGACATCGTGGCGGCGGCGTGCGAGCACTTCAAGATCGATCTGGACACGCCGTGGGAGCAGCTGCCGGAGTCGCAGCGGGAGGTGCTGCTGCGGGGTGACGAGGCGACGCTCCAGGTGAGGTGGAAGCGCAAGCGCTCGGAGGGGGTGTGGGAGACGCGCTTTGAGGGGGTGATGAACACCTTGATGCGTCGCTTCAAGGAGACGAGCAGCGAGGCGGCGCGTGAGAGCTACGCGGCGTACCTGGCGGCGCTGCCGTGTCCGTCGTGCGAGGGGACGCGGCTGCGCCCGGAGAGCCGCTCGGTGCACATCCAGGGGCACCGGATCACGGAGCTGACGCGGCGCTCGGTGGGGGAGCTGGCGGCGGTCTTTGACGGGCTGGAGCTTCAGGGCAACGACGCGGTGATCGGGCGGGAGCTGTGCCGTGAGATCGCGAGCCGCCTGCGCTTCCTCTTGAACGTGGGGCTGGACTATCTCTCGCTGGATCGCCAGGGTCCGTCGCTCTCGGGGGGTGAGATGCAGCGCATCCGGCTGGCGAGCCAGATCGGGTCGGAGCTCTCGGGGGTGCTCTACATCCTGGACGAGCCGTCGATCGGGCTGCACCAGCGGGACAACGCGCGGCTGCTGGAGACGCTGCACCACCTGCGGGACGCGGGCAACAGCGTGATCGTGGTGGAGCACGATCAGGACACGATGCTGGCGGCGGACTGGATCGTGGACTTCGGCCCGGGGGCGGGGCGTCAGGGCGGCGAGGTGGTTTTTTCGGGTCCGCCGTCGTCGATCGTGGCGGAGGGGACGGGTGTGACGGGGGACTATCTCTCGGGGCGTCGTCAGATCCCTGTGCCTGGGGCGCGTCGTCCGGGGACGGGGGAGTACATCGTGGTGGAGGGGGCGCGTGCGAACAACCTCCAGGGGGTGAGCGCGCGCTTCCCGCTGGGGGCGTTCACGTGCGTGACGGGGGTGTCGGGTGCGGGCAAGTCCACGCTGGTGAACGACATCCTCTTCCCGGCGGCGAGCCGGGCGGTGTACCCGACCAGCGAGCAGGTGCCAGGTCCGCACGACCGCATCACGGGGCTGGAGCGGATCGACAAGGTGATCGAGATCGACCAGCGGCCCATCGGCCGGACGCCGCGGAGCAACCCGTCGACCTACACGAAGGTGTTTGATCTGATCCGGGACGTGTTCGCGAACCTGCCGGAGTCGCGGATGTACGGCTACACGAAGGGGCGCTTCTCGTTCAACGTGAAGGGGGGTCGGTGCGAGGCGTGCCAGGGGGACGGTCAGAAGAAGATCGAGATGCACTTCCTGGCGGACGTGTATGTGCCGTGCGAGGTGTGCAACGGGCGGCGCTTCAACGACGCGACCTTGAAGGTGCGCTACCGGGGGTACTCCATCGCGGACGTGCTGGAGCTTCGGATCGAGCAGGCGCTGGAGCTTTTTGAGGCGCACCCGAAGATCCGCCGGGTCTTGCAGACGCTGGTGGACGTGGGGTTGGACTACATCCAGCTGGGTCAGTCGAGCACGACGCTCTCGGGGGGTGAGGCGCAGCGGATCAAGCTCTCGCGGGAGCTGGCGAAGGTGTCCACAGGTGACACGCTCTACATCCTGGACGAGCCGTCCACGGGGCTGCACTTCGACGACATCCGCAAGCTGCTCGGGGTGGTGGAGCGGCTGGTGGACGCGGGGAACACGGTGGTGATGATCGAGCACAACCTGGACATCATCAAGACGGCGGATCACCTCATCGACCTGGGGCCGGAGGGCGGGGCGCGGGGCGGCCACATCATCGCGGCGGGGACGCCGGAGGAGGTGGCTGCGGCGCCGGGCTCGTGGACGGGGCGCTTTTTGGCGCCGCTGGTGGGGGTGAAGCGGGCGGCGGGGTGAGGCGTCGGCGCCTCACCTGGGGTTGGGTGGGGCGTCGGCGCCTCACCTTGGGGGGGCTCGGATGGGGCTGGGGTGCGCCACGCTGTCACAGCCGCATTCAATGCATCGACCTCATGCTATATACTCAACAGGTTGCGCCCCGTGAGCGCGGCCCTCTCCCGGAGAGGTGCCCGCTCGCAGCGCAGCGCATGAAAGTTGGCACGACCTCTGCTCTATAGGGGGTCGCCGCGGGCGTGAGCCCCTGGCGAGGGCATACCAGCAGGTCGTTCAGGTTGTATCAGCCAGATCACCAAGCCAGCCAATTGGACACGACACGCTGGCGTGCCCTCTCCAGGGGCTCACCCCGGCCCGCCTCCCGCTGAAGGGTTGGCGCAGCCTCCGCAGACGGCGCTTGTGGTTCTTGCTTTTTAGCCAGATCACCAAGCCAGCCAAAAAACAAGCACCCCTGCGGAGCCTGCTCAAGCCCTTCAGACGTCACCCGACGCTCACCCTTGCCAAATCGCACGCCGTGTTTATGCTGCCCCGCTGCCAGAAGGCCAGCGGGGGGCAGAGGGAGGTTGCGATGATCGAGGTGCGTGGGCTCACCAAATTCTATGGACCCGTCGCGGCGCTGCGCGGCATGGATCTCTCGATCCCCGAGGGGGAGATCGTCGGGTTTCTGGGCCTCAACGGCGCGGGCAAGTCCACGGCGCTCAAGATCCTGGCGGGGCACCTGCTGCCGACCGCGGGGAGCGTCACGGTGGGCGGCGTGGATCTGGTCGCCCAGCCCGAGCGCTTGCGCGCCTCGATCGGCTTTCTGCCGGAGCAGCCGCCGCTCTATGGCGAGATGCAGGTGGCGGGGTTCCTCCAGTGGCTGGGGGAGCTGCGGGGGCTCAAGCGGGCGGTGGCCCGGCAGCGCACCGCCGAGGTCATGGCGCAGACGGGCCTGGACCGCTTCGCGGCGCGTCCGGTGGAGACGCTCTCGCTGGGCTACCGCAAGCGTCTGGGCATCGCCCAGGCGATCCTGCACAGCCCGCGGCTGGTGATCCTGGACGAGCCCATCAGCGGCCTGGACCCGGTGCAGATCGTCCAGATGCGCGCGCTGATCCGGAGCCTGCGCGGCGAGCACACGGTCCTCATCTCCAGCCACATCCTGCCCGAGGTGCAGGAGACCTGCGATCAGCTCCTGGTGCTGGCGGAGGGGCGCGTGGTGGCCCACGGCACCGAGGAGGAGCTGCGGGCGCTGGTGGCGCCCTCGCTGGCGCTGGAGGTCGAGGTGCGCGGCGAGAGCGCGGCGGCCATCGCGGCCATCGAGCGGCTGCCGGAGGTCCACGCGGTGACGGAGGCGCGGCGTCGCGGCGAGGTGGTGGCGCTGCGGGTGGACCTGCGGCGGGAGGGTCGGGATCAGGTGGCGCGGGCGGTGGTGGAGTCGGGGGCGTCCCTCTGGGGGCTGCGCCCGGTGGACAACGCGCTGGAGGCTGCCTTCATGGAGATGGTGCGCCCGCAGGGCGCGCCCAACGATCGGGAGGCCACACCATGAGGCCGATCTGGCTCATCGCGCGGCGCGAGCTGGCCGCCTACCTCAAGGGGATGCTGGGCTACGTCATCTTCGCGGTCCTGCTGGTGCTGGAGGGGCTGATGTTCAACGTCTGGGCGTTGAGCAGCGGCGAGTACCGCTCGGCGGAGGTGCTTGGGGCGTTCTTCACGCTGACGTTCGGCATCTCGACGGCGGCGGCGGTGCTCTTGACGATGCGTCTCTTCGCGGAGGAGGAGCGCGACGGCACGCTGGTGCTCTTGACCACGGCCCCGATCTCGGACTGGCAGATCGTGCTGGGCAAGTGGCTCTCGGCGTTTGTGATGGTGCTGCTCTTTGACGCGATGACGCTGCACATGCCGCTCTTGATCCTGGTCAACGGCCACGTGGAGCCGGGGCACCTGGCGGCGGGCTACCTGGGGCTGGCGCTGGTGGGTGCGGCGACGACGGCGCTGGGGACGCTGGCCTCGGCGCTGACCCGCTACCAGGTGGTGGCGGGTGTGCTGGGGGGGGCGTTCTGCCTGGGGCTGACGTTGATGTGGATGCTGGGCAAGGTGGCGGACCCGCCATTTGATACGATTCTATCCTATATTTCACTACATAATAAGCACTTTATGCCATTCATGCGCGGCAGCGTCCACCTGCGGGACGTCGTCTACTACGCCTCGCTGGCCTTCCTCGCCCTCCTCCTCACGCGCCAGATCGTCGGCGCCAGGAGGTGGCGATGAGCCGCTGGAGCACCCTCTCCCTCAGCGCCCTCGGCGCTGGGCACGCCCTCCTCTTCCTCGGGGAGCGCCTTCTGGGTGAAGGGCACCCGTGGCGCCTGGCGGCCTCCGGCCTGGGGGCTGCCGCCGTCCTCTTCGGCCTCGGGGTCCGCGCCTGGGCGTGGACCCGCGCGCCTCGGCAGCGCGGCGAGGCGCGGCCGCTGCTGGGCGTGATGCTGGGGGCGTGGGGGGTCAGCGCCGCGGGGCTCCTCCTCTACGCCGCCACCCTCCCCGACCTCCTCGCCTTGACCGGCGACGCCCTCACCGCCCTCCGCGTCGCCTGGCCCATCGTCTGGCTCGCAGGCGCCGCCCCCGCCCTCTTCATGGAGCTGTCCTGGCGCTCCATGGAGGGCGCCGAGCGCCTGGAGGGGCGCCGCGTCATGGCCTCGGGCCGCGCGGGCCTCGTCGTCGCCCTGGCGACGGCCTGGCTGGGCGCCCTGAACTACGTCGGCGCCGCCTGGGACGTCCACGCCGATCTGCGCACCGTCAAAGACCTCCAGCCCTCCGGCGCCACCCTGGAGCTGGCCCGGGCCATGCCCCGCCCCGTCGAGGTCACCCTCTTCTTCCCCCCCGCCAACGAGGTCGGAGAGCGCGTCCGCCCCTACTTCCAGGCCCTCGCGGACGCCTCCGGCGGCCAGCTCACCCTCACCTCCGCCGACCAGGAGGCCGATCCGGCCCTCGCAGAGACCCTCGCCGTGCGCCGCAACGGCGCCGTCGTCCTCACCCAGGGCGAAGACCTCCGCGAGCAGATCACCCTCAGCACCGAGGAGCGCCAGGCCGAGACCTACCTCAAGAAGCTCGACCAGGACGTCCACCGCCGCCTCGCCCGCCTCACGCGCGGCGAGCGCGTCGCCTACTTCGTCTCCGGCCACGGCGAGCGGCGCCGCAAGGCCGACAAGAGCGATCCGCGCGGCCTCTCCGGCCTCGAAGAGCTCCTCAAGCAGAACAACATCCGCGCCAAGAACCTCTCCGCCGCGGACGGCCTCACCTCCGCCGTCCCCGACAACGCCGCCCTCGTCGTCCTGGCCGCGCCGCGCACCCCGCTCCTCGACGCCGAGGTCAGCGCCCTCCAGCGCTACGTGACCCAGGGCGGCAGCCTCCTCCTCCTCCTCGACCCCGACGTCGAGCGCCCCCTCAACCTCGATCCCCTCCTGGCCGAGCTGGGGGTCCAGGTGGACCTCACCCGCCTCGCCCATGAGACGCGCTTCGTCGTGCTCACCGGCGCCCCCGCCGACCGCAACATCCTCTACTCCCGCCGCGTCTCGCGTCACCCCGCCACCGCCAACCTCGCCGCTCTCATCAGCGAGAACAACCTCATCTTCCCCGTCACCGGCGCCCTGGAGAAGCGCGCCGACGTCAAGCCCCCCAGCGCAGGCGGCCCCGACGTCCAGATCACCGTCCGCGCCGACGCTGGCACCTTCGCGGACGCCAACCGCGACCTCCAGGCCAACCCCGACGAGCGGCAGGCCGAGCTGGGCCTCGTCGCCGCCGTCGAGCTGCCCCCCCACGCCCCCGACGCCAAACCAGGCCGCGCCATCGTCACCGCCGACGCCGACATCGTCAGCGACGTCATCCTCGCCAACAGCCTCGCCAATCAGCAGTGGGCCACCGACAGCCTCTTCTGGCTCGGCCACGAAGAGGGCGCCGCGGGCGCCGTCGCCGCCCCCGAAGACGCCAAGATCGTCCACACCCGCGACGAAGACCGCCTCTGGTTCTACGGCACCGTCCTCGGCGTCCCCCTCCTCGTCCTCGGCGCCGGGATCGCTGTCCGCCTCGCGCGGCGCCGCAACCCCAGGGAGGACGCATGAGCCGCCTCGAACCCGCCGCCTACGCCGCACTCCTCGCCCTCACCCTCGCCCTCGCCTGGGTCGCCTGGAAGGCCGACCCGCCCACCACCTCCGGCGCCGTCACCCTCTTTGAAGCCGACGCCGCAGGCGTCCGCGCCATCACCTGGCGCCAGGGACAAGACGCCACCGCCCTCACCGTCGAAGGCGTCGGCGACGACCGACGCGTGGACCTCCGGCAGCCGCTCGATGGCCGCGATGGCCGCCGCGCTC
>CAUJGC010000584.1 GCA_963169075.1 Myxococcota bacterium | reverse complement strand
CTGCGCGGCGCCTGGGACGCCCCCGACGCACCCGTCTCCGAGGGCGGCGCCGCCTGGCGCGCCCCCCTCGCCCCCGACGCCCCCTGGCGCCTCGAAGCCCGCGAGGCCCGCGCCCGCCTCCGCGCCCTGGCCGCGCCCGGCGCGCGCTGGCTCGCCCTGGAGCCCCCCGGCGGCGGCGCCGCCGACCTCCGCCGCGCCGCCCGCGCCCGCGGCCTCTCCCCCCACGAGGCCGGCCCGCTCCACGGCGCCTGGGTCGGTCTGGCCGCCCTCCCCGAGCGCGGGCGGCGCCTCGAAGACCCCCTCCGCGATCTCGCGCGCCGCCTCCAGCCCGGCGGGCACCTCCTCGTGATCCGCGCGGCGCGCCCAGGCGCGCCGCGCCTCCTCCCCCTCCTGGAGCGCGCCGCCCGCGACCTCCGCCGCGCCGCGCTCCACCCCATCCCCCTCCCGGCTGACCTCCCCCAGCTCAAGGCCTTCCCCGAAGGCGAGCCGCTGGAGGCTGCCTCCCTCACCTCATCCCCCCGACGCTGAGGACACACCCCATGGCCGATCCCACCACGCCGACCCCCGTCCGCGAGGAGGAGGAGCACCTCGCCCGAGTCCAGCGGGCCATCCGCGCCAACCCCGCAGCCAAGGCCCGCGAGGACTACCGCGCCACCCTCATGGAGCTGCGCGCCAGCCTCACCGACGAGCGCCTCCCCGAAGACATGGCCTCCATCGTCGAGCAGATGCAGCGCCTCGGCCCCCTCCTCGCCCGCACCGAGCAGCAGGCCGCCCAGGTCGCAGACCCCCTCAACCCCTACTTCGGACACCTCCAGGTGCTCGATGAGGATGAGAATACAAAAGATATATTCATCGGCAAGCAGACCTTCATCCGGGGGGACGTCGCCATCGTGGACTGGCGTGACGCCCCCATCGCCCGCGTCTTCTACCAGCAGCGCGAAGGCGAGGACTACGTCATGACCATCGACCGGCGGGAGGTCGAAGGCGAGGTCCTCCTGCGGCGGACCCTCACCATCGATCAAGGCCGCCTGTGGCGGGTCAGCGGCGAGGACTTCGCGTGGGTGTGGGACGGGGCGGGCTGGAGCGAGGTGAGCGGCGGGGGGCCCAGGCTGGCGGGCGGCGCGGGGGTGGCCCACAGGCCGGAGCCGCTTGGGGTGGAGCTGAGCGGGCTGCGCCGCTCGGCGCGGCAGGAGCGCTTTGACAAGCACCTGCCGGAGATCGCCTCGCTCCTGGATCGCGATCAGTACGACCTCATCACCAGCGCCGAGGGCGGCATCATCGCGGTGCAGGGCAGCGCGGGCAGCGGCAAGACCACGGTGGCGCTGCACCGGGTCGCGTGGCTGGCCTTCCAGGAGCCGCACCGCTTCGCGCCGGAGCGCTCCATCGTCATCGTCTACAGCCGGGCCCTGGCCCGCTACATCGCCCAGGTCCTCCCGGCGCTTGGGGTCCACGGCGTCGAGGTGGTGGACTTCGAGGAGTGGGCCGGGCGCCTCCTCCAGCGCGCGGCGCCGGGGCTCCCCACGCGCCTCAGCGACGAGACCCCCTCCAGCGTGTGCCGCTTCAAGCAGCACGCGGGCCTCGTCCCGGCGCTGGAGGCCCTGGCGGCGGCCCACCCCGAGGCCAGCCCCGCCCGCCTCTTCGCGGAGAGCTTCACCAGCCGCGCCTGGATCGGGGAGGTCGCCGCGCGCCACATGCCCGGCGTCTTCTCCGAGGCCGAGCTGGACGCCGTCTACCGCTGGTGCGCCCAGCTCCACGCCCGCCGCGACGAGGACCTTGACGCCGCCGACGGGGACGACGGACCTGCCCTCGACATCGAGGATCTGGCCATCCTCCTGCGCCTGCACCAGCTCCTGCGCGGCCCGCTGGAGCTGCGCCCGGGCAAGGCCCTGCGCTACGCCCACCTCGTCATCGACGAGGCCCAGGACATGTCGCCGCTGGAGCTGCTGGTCCTCCTCGGCACCGTCGAGCCCGGCGCGCCGGTCACCCTGGCCGGGGACCTGGCCCAGCAGCTCGACGATGAGAACGACTTTCAGAGCTGGAGCTACGTCTTCCGCTACCTCGGAGAGGCCGCGACCCAGATCCGCCCCCTCCAGATCACCTACCGCTCCACCGAGCCGATCATGCGCGTCGCCCAGGCGGTCCTCGGCCCGCTGGCCCCCGAGACGCCACCCGCCAGCCCCCGCAGCGGCGACCCTGTCCGCCTCTTCCGCTTCCCGGGTCAGGGGGAGGCCTTCACCTTCCTGGCCGACATGCTCCAGGACGTCATGCGCCGGGAGCCCAACGCCAGCGTCGCCGTCCTCACCCGCTTCGACCGCCAGGCCGACGCCGCCTTCCAGGCCCTCCAGCGCGCAGGCGTCCCGCGCCTGCGCCGCGTCCTCGACCAGAGCTTCGAGTTCGTCCCTGGCGTCGAGGTCGTCGAGATCCACCAGACCAAGGGCCTGGAGTTCGACTACGTGGTCATCCTCGACGCCGACGCCGACACCTTCCCGCGCAACGACGCCTCCCGGCGCCTCCTGCACGTCGGCCTCACCCGCGCCGCGCACCTCTGCTGGCTCCTCACCACCCAGGAGCCCTCCCCGCTCCTCCCCCCGGAGCTACACGCCAGCTGAAAAACTACATCGGGGCTGGAGGAGGCGGCAGCGCCAGCGCCTCCTTCACCCCGTCAAAGTACCCGCGATCCATCATGAAGCGCGTGATCACCGGGATCTCGAAGACCTCCCCGCGCTGCGCCTTCATCCCGTAGACCAGCGCGAGGGGCAGGTAGATCAGCCCGCCCATCCCGCAGGTGATGAAGCTCACCACCACCATCACCACGATCAGCCCGATGGACTGCGTCATGTGGAAGCGCAAGAAGGGGCTCGCCTTCTTCTTCTCGTCCATGTTGACGATCATCACCCCCAGCAGCCCGGCGATGTACACCAGGAGCGCCGTCGTCGAGTCTTCTTTGTTGAAGTGCTCAGGGCGAAGCCCAAGCTCCTGCGCGATCTGTGACATCTCTCCGCTCCCTCGCTCGTCGCCTCAGGGCGCCCCGGCCTCGCTGCACTGAGCCTCCAGCTGCTGCTGGACGCCCCCGTCCTGGATCCTGCCGTCAGCCACCGCAAAGCACGCCATCGGGCTCACCTTCCGGGTGCTCACCTTCTTGTTCTTGCTCTGGAGGATGTTGTTCTCGCCTGTCCTCGTGATCTGCAGCAGCTCCGTGCAGATCTCCCCCGACGGCTTGACCTCCTTGCACCGCGCCTTGCACCCGTCCACCACCACGACATCCTCGCAGCGTGGGGCGCGCTCGCACGCGGCCAACGACACCACCACCCCCCACCACACCACCCCCAGCCACCTGCGCTGCATCGACACCTCCTCGCCTTCCCCCCGGATCGGACCCACCCTAAGCCAGAACGCCCCGTGGGGTAAAGCCCCAAGCAGGACGAGGCGCCCAGAGGGCGCCTCGTCTTCGCTCAGCTCAGCTCAGGAGGATCACTCCTCCGCGGCCCAGCCCTGCGCGCGGTCCTTGAACTTGGCGCGCAGCTCGTCCTGGATCTCGCCAGGCACCGGGGAGTACTTCGAGAACTCCATCGTGAACTCCGCCTTGCCCTGGGTGGCCGAGCGGAGATCGGTGGAGTAACCGAACATCGCGCTCAGCGGCACCTCGGCCTGGATGACCGCGAAGCCGTTGTCATCGTTGGAGCCGATGACGATGCCGCGGCGCTGCATGAGCGTGCGCAGCATCGAGCCCTGGAACTCCGCCGGACCCTCGACCTCCACCTTCATGATGGGCTCCATGATGGTGGGCTTGGCCGACATGTAGACCGAGCGGAACGCGCCGCGACCGGCCGCCTGGAAGGCGTTGTCCGACGAGTCCACCGCGTGGTACTTGCCGTCCTCCAGCACGACGCGCACGCCGACCACCGGCGCCCCGATGAGGCCGCCGCGGACCTGGACCGCCCGGAAGCCCTTCTCCACCGAGGGGATGTACTCGGTGGGGATGACGCCGCCGGTGATGCGGTTGATGAACTCGAAGTCCGCCCCGGTGTCCGTGGTGGGCTCCACATAGCCCGCCACGCGGCCGTACTGACCCGAGCCACCCGTCTGCTTCTTGTGCGTGTAGTCGTAGGGCGCCTTGCGCGTGATCGTCTCACGGTAGGCGACCTGCGGCTGGCCGACCTCGACCTCCGCGCCGTACTCACGCTTCATGCGCTCGACGTACACCTCCAGGTGCAGCTCGCCCATGCCGCTGATGATCGTCTCGCCGCTCTCCGCGTCCACGAACGAGCGGAAGGTCGGATCCTCACGCGTAAAGCGACCCAGCGCCTTCGACATGTTGACCGAGGCCTTGTTGTCCTTCGGCTTCACCGAGAGGCTGATGACCGGCTCCGGGACGTACATGCTGGTCATCGTCGCCTGGAAGTCGCCGTCGGTGAACGTGTCACCGCTGGCGCACTCCACGCCGAAGAGGGCCACGATGTCGCCCGCCTCCGCCGACTCGATGTCCTCCATCTCGTTGGAGTGCATACGGACGATCCGGCCCACGCGGACCTTCTTGTCCGAGCGCATGTTGTAGATCGTGTCGCCGCGGGTCAGCGTCCCCTGGTAGAGGCGCAGGTAGGTCAGCTGGCCGTAGCGACCGTCCTCGATCTTGAACGCCAGCCCGAGGAAGTGATCCTTCGGGTTGTAGCTCACCGGGTGCTTGGACTCGTCCACCGTCGAGATGAACTCGTTGGTGACCTCGGTCGGGTTGGGGAGGTACGAGTTCACCGCGTCCAGCAGCGGCTGGACCGCCTTGTTCTTGTACGCGCTGCCCATGAAGACCGGGGTCAGCTGGAGCGAGATCGTCCCCTTGCGGATGGCCGCGTGGATCATGTCCTCGGTGACCGCGTCCTCGAAGATCGCCTCCATCAGCTCGTCGGAGAACATGCTGATCGCGTCCAGCATCTTCTCGCGGTACTCCTGGGCGCGCTCGACCAGATCCGCGGGGATCTCCGCCACGCGGCGCTCCTGCCCGCTCTCACCCTCGAAGTAGAGGGCCTTCATGCGGACCAGGTCCACGACGCCCTGGAAGTCGTTCTCCAGGCCGATGGGGATCTGCACCATGACGGCGTTGTGACCGAGCTTCTCGCGGAGCTGCTGCGTCACCTTGTAGGGGTTGGCGCCCGAGCGGTCGCACTTGTTCACGAACGCCACGCGGGGGACGTTGTAGCGCCGCATCTGACGATCGACCGTGATCGACTGGCTCTGCACGCCAGCCACCGAGCACAGCACGAGGATCGCGCCGTCGAGCACCCGCAGCGCGCGCTCCACCTCGATGGTGAAGTCCACGTGGCCGGGGGTGTCGATGATGTTGATGTGCTTGCCCGCCCAGTGGCAGTGGGTCGCCGCAGACTGGATGGTGATCCCGCGCTCCTTCTCCAGCTCCATCGAGTCCATCTTGGCCCCGACGCCGTCCTTGCCCTTGACGTCGTGGATCGCGTGGATGCGATCGGTGTAGAAGAGGATGCGCTCGGTCAGCGTGGTCTTACCCGAGTCGATGTGAGCGCTGATGCCGATGTTCCGGAGGTCCTGAATCTGGAATCCCATGACACATGCCTGTCGATTGCAGTCTATTCAATTGCAGCTTGAGAAGGAGATAGGTTTCAGCGTCGCTGAAACTTTACACCCATCCATGCGGGGATGCGCGCTGGGCTGTGCTAATGACGCGTCGCGGGCCGCGCGTCAACCCTTTTCTTGCGCGTGTGCGCCCCTTCAGGCTGACCTCTACGCCGCGAGTTCGCCCGCGGCGAGGCCGGCGTAGTATAGGGACGGCGAACGATTTTTCAAGGGGGGGCTCACGCTTGACCGGAGGAACCATGCGGCTGAACGACCTGATCGCTGGGCTGGGGATCGAGGCGCGCTGGGGGCGCCCCCCCGAGGAGATCACCCTGGAGGACGCCACCCTCGCCCTGGAGGAGGTCCGCCCCGGCGTGCTCTTCATCGCGCGCCAGGCCTGGTACGGCGACACCCACGCCCAGATCGAGGCCGCCGCCGCCCGAGGCGCCGCCGCCGTCCTGGTGAGCCGCCTGGACACCCCGCGCCCCGAGGGGATCGCCGGCCTCTGGGCGCCGCGCGAAGATCCCACCCTGGGCCTCCTCTGCGACCGCCTCTACGGCGAGCCGACCCGCCACCTCCGGGTCTTCGGCGTGACGGGGACCAACGGCAAGACCTCCACGACCTGGCTCCTGGAGCACCTCCTCACCGCCCTGGGGCGCCGCCCGGCCCTCATGGGCACGGTGGAGTACCGCCTGGGCGCGCGCCGCGTCCCGGCGACCAACACCACCCCGGACGCCCTGGTGATCCACCGCTTCGCCCGGGACGCGCTGCGCCTGGGGGCGAGCGATCTCGTCCTGGAGGTCTCCAGCCACGGCCTCGCCCTGGAGCGGGTCGCCGGCGTGCGCTTCGACGCGGTGGGCTTCACCAACCTCACCCGGGATCACCTGGACTTCCACGGCGACATGGACGCCTACCGCGACGCCAAGCGACGCCTCTTCGGCCCCTGCCTGGCCTGGTCCCGCGACCAGGGCAAGCGCCCGGTGGCCGTCGCCTGCGCAGGCGACGAGGGGCCGGGCTTCGCCCAGGCCGCCGCCGACGTCGGCGCCGACGCCTGGCTCCTGGGCGGAGCCCCCCCGGACGGCCCCTGGCGCCGCGCGACCCTCCGCACCGGCCCCCCGCGCCTGCGCGGCGGCACCCCCATGACCCTCCGCCTCCAGAGCGGGGAGGAGGGCGCCTGCGCCCTCCCCCTCCTCGGCCAGCACAACGCCGAGAACGCCGCGCTCGCCGCCCTCCTCCTCGAAGCCGCCGCCCCTGGCGCCCTCCCTGCCGCCCTGGAGGCCCTGGCCAGCGCCCCCGCCCCGCCGGGCCGCCTGGAGCCCGCCCTGCCCCCCGGCGCCGCCCCCCTCGACGCCCTCATCGACTACGCCCACACCCCCGACGCCGTCACCCGCGCCCTCACCGCAGCACGCGCCGCGACCTCCGGCCCCCTGATCGCCCTCCTCGGCTGCGGCGGCGAGCGCGACCGCGGCAAGCGGCCCCTCATGGCCGCCGCCGCCCTCGCCGCGGCCGATCACGTCGTCCTCACCTCCGACAACCCCCGCAGCGAAGACCCCGACGCCATCCTCCAGGACATGCGCGCCGGCGTCCTCCCCCAGGACGCCCGCCGCGTCACCGTCCAGCCCGACCGCGCCCGCGCCATCGCCGACGCCCTCCTCCACGCCCCGCCCCACGCCCTCCTCCTCGCCCTCGGCAAGGGTCACGAGCCCTACCAGCTCCTCGGCGCCCGCGCCTGCCGCCTCGACGACGCCGAAGAGGCCCGACGCGCCCTCCTCGCCTGCCGCGACCGCCTCCCGCCCGACGCCGTCCCCCTCTGCGCCGGCTGGAGCCCACGGCGCCTCGCCTATGCCCTGAACGCCCCGCCCGACGCCGATCTCCGCGCCTGGCCCCTGGCCGCGCTCACCCTCTCCGACGACGCCGGGACCACGACCCTCCTACCTGCACCCACCTACACCCACACCCTGCACCTCTGCCTCCCCGACCGCCTCGACGCCCTCACCCGCCTCGCCGCCGAGGTCGTCCGCGCCCTCCGCGACCGCCCCACCCCACCCGCCGAAACCCCACACGACGACGCCCCACCCCGCGACCTCGAAGCCGCGCTCCTCCGCCTCGCCTCGCGCCCCGCCGACGAGGCGCCCCTCACCCTCCCCCACCACCCGCCCCTCCTCGACCTCCTCCGCGCCCAGCCACCCGCGCCGCCCTCCCGCATCCCCACCCGCCGCCCCACGCCCCCCACGGCTCACGCCCCATGATCCTCCTCCACCTCTCCGACCTCCACACCTCCCGCTTCGGCTCCCGGATGGTCGAGATCGCCCACGGACCCGCCCGCGTCGCACGCGGCGAAGGCTGGACCACCGCCCAGGACCTCCCCGAAGGCTGGCGCGTCGAGGCGCGCCGCGCCGAAGGGCGCGCCCTCCAGCTCCGCGACGCCCTCCGCCTCGTCGATGACCAGGGCAAGATCCACCAGACCCTCAAGATCAAAGGCGATCTCAGCGAAGCCGACGCCCTCGCCAGGCTCCGCGACCTCGCCGGTCGCAGGCGACAGACCCACTGGCTCGCCCTCGCCAACGACCTCCCCACACCCCAGCGCGTCGCGGAGCTGCTCCAACACGACCCCGCCAACACCAACCTCCGCTTCTGCCGCCTCGCCTGGATGCTCCGCCAGGAGCCCGCAGACCTCCTCCTCATCACCGGCGACCTCACCGACGACGGCGACGGCTACGAGCTCATCCAGGTCGCACTCCAGCCCCTCATCGACGCCGGACGCGTCCTCGCCCTCCCCGGCAACCACGACCTCTACCCCGCTCCGCCCCTCTGGACCGCACGCGAGCTGCGCAAGCCCGAGAGCGACAAGCTCCGCGCCTGGGGACGCTTCGCCTCCCACCTCGGCATCCCCGCCGTCGGCTCCTTCCTCCGCGAGATCGCCCCCGGCGTCCTCCTCGCCTGTGTCAACTCATGCCATCGCCCCGCCGTCCCCGCCAGCGCCTCCGGCGCCGTCCCCAACGCGCACCTCCAGGCCCTCAGCGGCGCCCTGGACGCCGCCCCACGCGACGCTACGCGCCTCGTCGCCCTCCACCACCACGTCGTCAACCTGCCCGCCAACGGCCTCGGGCTACCCCCCTTCCAGCCCGGCATGCGCCTGCGCAACGCGCGCGAGGTCCTCGACTGGCTCCGGCGCGAGCGCATCGACGCCGTCTTCAACGGACATCGGCACATCGGCTACCGCTACCAGCCCTCCGAGGGCCCCCTCTTCCTCTCCGCACCCTCCTCCACCTCCGGCTGCCGCTCCGGCGCCGACCCCTACCTCTGGCGGGTCGAGGTCGATCACCGCGGCCTCCAGGGCGTCACCCCCCTCCCCGTCCGCTAGCCCTCCTCGTCGAAGCCCGCCCCCGAGGCCTCCTCGCGCTCGCGCCACGCCTGCTCGGCGTCCTCCCGGCGCACCGCCGGGAGCGTCATCGTCTGCTGCCCGAAGGGCGCCCCGCACGCCGGGCAGAGCCCCTCCTCCTCGTCGGCTGGCAGCTCGGCGCCGCAGCTCGGGCAGTGAAAACCGGTGATCTCCTCAGGCAGATCGTGCATCCAAGCCGCTCCTGTGAACTGGGTCCCGTCTATCGCACAAGCGTCGCTGGAGAGCGCTCACGCTCCACCCCTATACCACGACGCGCCCGACGCGACAACCTGCCTCAGCGCCGCTCCAGACGCCACAGCCGCGGCCCGATCTCCGTCAGCGCCAGGTAGATCGCCAGCCCTGCCGTCGCGATCCAGAACTCCACCGCGTAGAGGCGACGCGTCACCATCAGCTCAAACGGGATCTGGAGCGCCGCCTCGAAGAGCGGCCCGCTCGTCTGCGGCGGCTTCACCACCCCGAAGATCATGTACCCCGCATAGCCGATCTCAAAGAGGAAGTTGCCGATGATCACCAGGTGGATCACCAGCCAGAACACCCGCCCCAACGTCCACGGACGCCCCTCAGGCGAGGTCGCAGCGGCTTGTGTCATCTCCAGACCCTCCATCGTCTGTCCTCGCTCCACACGCCGCGCCTCCAGCCTGCGCCGGCGCCGCGCGCGTCGCGCCTACTCTCAACGCCGCGCGCCCCCGCAGCAAAAAAATCACCCGACCGCTTAACGCGGACCCCGCCGCCGTGTCTCCTCTCCTGTGAGCGACGCGTCGCTCCGCCTGCCCCTCCTCCCTCACCCACCACGCTGCCTCAGGAGGCCCCCCGATGAAGCGCTCTGCCTACCTCTTCGCTGCGATCTCTGCCCTCTCTGTGTTCTCCATCCTGGCGGTCCCGGCGCTGGCCCAGGAGCGCGGCCCCGGGCGCGGCCGCCCCGGACACGACCACCCCTGCCGCGCCGAGGTCGAG
Organism: Myxococcota bacterium; assembly: GCA_963169075.1. Lineage (GTDB taxonomy): Bacteria > Myxococcota_A > Bradymonadia > Bradymonadales > CAUJGC01. The sequence goes on along the minus strand of CAUJGC010000584.1, from coordinate 7,206 downwards.
CAGCTCTGCCCCGACGCCCAGAGCCACGAGGCCCGGCGCGCCTGCGTCCTGGAGCACCGCGCCCAGCTCTCCGCGTCCTGCCAGGCGGACCTCGACAAGCGGGAGGAGCGCCGGGCCCTCCTCCTCGCCGCCTGCCAGGAGGACGCCGCCCAGATCTGCCCCGGCGTCGAGCCCGGGCGCGACCTGATGCAGTGCATGGGCGAGAACCGCGACGCCCTCAGCGACACCTGCAAGGCCGCCATCGAGGAGGCCCACCCCCACCGCGGACGCGGCAAGCGCGGCCACCACAAGGGCAAGAAAGGCGGCGGCGAGTCGTGCCCGCACGGCCAGGGCAGCCCCGACGACGCACCGTAAACCCGCTGAGGCCCGCGAGGAGTTGAGTCGCGCCGCGACTTGCGGTAGGTGTCCCCCCGAGTAACCTCGGGGGGCCCCTGCCCCTCCCACCCGCGAGGCCCGCCCATGACCACCCCCGACACCTGCCCCGCCTGCCAGAGCGCCGTGGACCCCGGCGCACGCTTCTGCAAGCAGTGCGGCGCCACCCTCGAAGCACCCGCCGCGCCCGCTGACGCCCCCCGCCGACGCCCCGCCCCCGCGCGCGACGACGCGCGGCGCTCCAGCGACGAGGGGCGCATCCTCGGGATGCGCCCCCGCGACCTCGCCGTCGGCGCCTTCATCGGCCTGGGCGTCGGCGTCGGCGCGATGCTCCTCAGCCAGAAGGACGCCCCGGTGACGCCGCCGCCCGCCGGGATGAACGATCCCCACAACCACGGCGCCGCCCCCATGATGCCCGGCGCCCAGGACCTGCCCCCCGCCGGAACCATCTACGTGTCCGGCGTGGTGACGCTGGACCCCCAGGCCAAGGCCAGCGCCCCCCAGGGCGGCGTCGTCTACATCATGGCCCGCTCCGCTGCCAACCCCCAGGGCCCGCCCCTCGCCGCGGTCCGCCTCCCCGCCAACCCCGAGGGCATCCCCTTCGCCATCGGACCCCAGGACATGATGATGGGCGGCGCCCTCACCGAGCCCGTCCGCATCTCCGCGCGCTGGGACCAGGACGGCGACGCCATGACCCGCCAGCCCGGCGATCTCGTCGGAGAGGTCACCGAGCCCGTCCAGCCCGGCAACATGGGCGTCAAGATCACCCTCGCGGGCGTCCTCAAAGAGGGCACCGACCTCAACGCCACCGCCAGCCCCACCGCAGGACACGGCGCACCCGACTCCGCACCCGAGTCCGCACCCGAGTCCGCACCCGCCGCGCCCACCTCCGCCCCCGCTGCACCCGCCGGGCAGGAGATCACCGGCACCCTCTCCTTCGCCCCCGACAGGCTCCCCGCCAACCCCGAGCGCGGCTCCATCTTCCTCATCGCCCGCCGCGCAGACGCCGCCGTCGGCCCCCCGCTCGCCGTCGTCCGCATGGACGGCGCGCCCGGCCCCCTCCCCTTCACCATCGGCCCGGCCAACCTCATGGTCGGCGGCGCCTTCGATCAGCCCGTCCTCCTCACCGCGCGCTGGGACGAAGACGGCAACGCCATGACCAAAGGCCCCAACGACGTCGAAGGCACCTGCGCTGCCAACCCCGTCGCCCCCGGCGCACGCGACGTCGTGATCGTCATGGATAAGCCCAGCGCGCCCCGTTGACACATCATCTTGACGATATACCACATATCAAGACACACATCTTGACGCGATACAGACCCCACAAGGAGACTCCGCATGGACGCCGCACCCGTTGACGGGCACGATCAGCTCTACCGCATCCGACACAGCCTCGCCCACGTCATGGCGCAGGCTGTCCTCCAGCTCCGACCTGGCAGCCGCCTCGGCTTCGGCCCCCCCATCGCGGACGGCTTCTACTACGACTTCATCCTCGCGGAGCCCCTCACCGAGGCCGACTTCCCCGAGATCGAGAAGCGGATGAAGCAGATCATCAAGGCCAACCAGGCCTTCGACTTCGAAGAGCTGCCCTTCGAGGACGCCATGGCGCGCCTCGACGCCATGGGCGAGCCCTACAAGAAGGAGTACGCCCAGGAGCTCTTCGAGAAGAAGGGCATCCAGCGCCTCGGCTTCTACACCAACGGCCCCTTCATGGACATGTGCCAGGGCCCCCACGTCGCCTCCACCCGCGAGATCCCCGCTGGCGCCTTCAAGCTCCGCTCCGTCGCCGGCGCCTACTGGCGCGGCGACAGCAAGAACGTCATGATGACCCGCCTCTACGCCTGGGCCTTCGAGACCAAGGAAGAGCTGGAGACCTACGTCAAGCAGTGGCGCGAGGCCCAGGCCCGCGACCACCGCAAGCTCGGCAAAGAGCTCGACCTCTTCGTCATCGACGAGGAGATCGGCAAAGGACTCCCCCTCTGGCTCCCCAACGGCACCGTCATCCGCGATGAGCTCGAAAAACTCATGCGCGAGCTGGAGTTCAAGGCCGGCTACGACCGCGTCGCCACCCCCCACCTCACCAAGGTCGACCTCTACTACAAGACCGGACACCTCCCCTACTACAAAGAGCACATGTACCCCATCATGGAGCTCCGCGAGACCCGGGAGACCGAGAGCGGACAGGAGGTCGAGGTCAAAGAGGCCTACTGCCTCAAGCCCATGAACTGCCCCCACCACCACCGCGTCTTCGCCGCCCGGCCCCGCTCCTACCGCGATCTCCCCCTCCGCCTCGCGGAGTACGGACAGGTCTACCGCTTCGAGGACTCCGGCGCCCTCGCCGGGCTCCTACGCGTCCGCGGCATGTGCATGAACGACGCCCACATCTACTGCACCGAGGACCAGATCCACGCCGAGTTCCTCGCCGTCATGGAGATGCACCGCGAGGTCTACCAGATCCTTGGCCTTGACAGCTTCCACATGCGCTTCTCCACCTGGGACCCCGAAGACCCCAAGGGCAAGTCCAAGTACGTCGACAACCCCGCCGCCTGGGAGCGCACCCAGGACATCGTCCTCCGCGCCATGCAGGAGTCCGGCATGCCCTTTGTCGAGGGCAAAGGCGAGGCCGCCTTCTACGGACCCAAGATCGACTTCCAGTTCCGCACCGTCACCGGACGCGAGGAGACCGCCTCCACCAACCAGCTCGACTTCGCCGTCCCCGAGCGCCTCGACCTCGCCTACACCGGCCCCGACAACCAGCTCCACCGACCCTACGTCATCCACCGCGCCCCCCTCGGCACCCACGAGCGCTTCATCGCCTTCCTCATCGAGCACTACGGCGGCGCCTTCCCCACCTGGCTCGCCCCGACCCAGGTCCGCGTCGTCACCGTCGCGGAGCGCTTCAACGACGTCGGCGCGCGCATCGTCAAAGAGCTCCGCAACGACTTCGTCCGCGCCGAGCTGGACACCTCCTCCGAGACCATGGGCAAGAAGATCCGCAACGCCGTCACCGCCAAGATCCCCAACATCCTCATCCTCGGGGAGCAGGAGATCCAGGACGGCACCGTCACCCTCCGCCGCTACGGTCAGCAGGAGCAGCAGACCCTCCCCGTCGCCGCCTTCCGCGACTGGATCAACGCCCAGATCCGCACCCGCGCACGCTGAGCGCACCCCCATCGCCGGGGGCCAGCCCCCGGCGACGAGGCGCGCCGAAGAATTTTTCGACGCGCCTCACTTCCCCCTTGACCTGGCCAAGCCCCGTGGCTATATACGGTGCCTGTGACGGCGAGCTGTTGAGCCGAAACAAGCGCGGGATTAGCTCAGTTGGTAGAGCGTCAGCTTCCCAAGCTGAATGTCGCCGGTTCGAGTCCGGTATCCCGCTTCGACGAAAAGCCCCTCTTTGAGGGGCTTTTTTCGTTTCTTGCGCCAGCGAATCCTCCCTGTGGGGCCAAGCTCACGCAGGCACCGCGTTGAAGCATGCAGTGCAGGCAGAAGTTGAGGGCGTCACTCCACTGCTCCCCTGGAGAGCTCCTGACGTTGATGAAGCAACGCGAACGCATCCGTCCAACCAGGGCTACGCTTTCGAACAACATAGTGAAGGTAGTTCTGCAGCTCCGCTTCGCATGGAAGCGGCGCGCTGTTGCTCTTTAACATCACCTTCAACCGAGCCAAAACAGCAGGTGTTTGTACGGCTGTCATAGAATTGGCGATGATTGAGAAAGCATAGGAAGCCTCCTCTGGATGCGCCACAAGGTCGAGCATGACATCCAACATCCCATCAAGGCAGCGCCCCCACACGACCGCAAGCACTTCTTTCTCGGACCAGTGAAAACACTCTTCTCGTACCAGCGTCAGCACAAGATCCTGAGGCATGGCACGCCAGAGTTCAAGGTCACGGAACGGTCGGTTTATCTGGATGTTGCGGTCACGTTTGCCTGCGCGATACAAGTCGGCTACGACCTGCCAATGCGCCCGCGAGAAGAGATCGTAGGGCCATGCCGCGCTGCTCCTCAGGTGGTGGGCGAGCGTCACGGGATCGAGGTGAGGCCAGAACCAGGCTCGATACTCTGGATCATTCAAAAAGCTTCTGAAATCCTTCTCCTGGAAGGTGTAGTCCAGGAAGGCACGAGCGACCGAGGACCATGGCACCTCCCTTCGCTCGGCCTCTTCCCGCAAAGCGGGAAGCATCGTAGAGTCATCTCTGAAGGCCGTGAGGACGCGCGTAAGCGGTTGACCAGCTCGCACAGCGTCGAGCAAAGCGAAGATCGTGTGCCACTCCACCAACAAGCTTGGGCTGCTATTGATAGGGCCGACCTGGTTATACAGGCGTCCCATAAGAGCCAGGGTTGCAGTTTGCCAAGACGGGAGACAAGATCTCCACTCAATCTGATTCAACAGCACACCAAGCGTCGCGGGGACGCTGTCGGAGGTCCATGGCGCGAGAGTGGAGCTCTCTGAAACGCTATCGACGAGCTGTTCGCTCACGGCGAGGGCCGCGATGAGCCAGGTGCCATGCGTGAGCCAGGGGGAGTGACGCTCGCCCCTTACGTCGTGGAGTCGTGCGAACGGCAAACCATCTTGCCGCCAGAAGACAAGCTTCATTTGAGCCTTCCACAGCGTAAGTAAGAGCTCCTTGGGGAACTCCCTACCCTCAAGGACAGCGACACCTGTGGCTCGGAAAACACACTCAAGCGCAGCCACCCAAGCAAGGGATGCCTCATCTTGCTTTTGGAGCACCTGTTCAATGTGGCGGATCGAACCCGCTGCCAGCTCTTTGTGGAGCTGCTCCAGAACATCGACCGCAGCGACGTCGTGGAGCGCGACCTTCCCCCATACCTCTGGAGGCTCTTCAAGGAGCCTCCGCAGGCTGCCCTTGCAGAGGGCGCTTACAGCCCACAGCGGCCGCAGCGCGTGGGTGCCCGGCTTGATGTCATGCCGAAGCAGCTTCGCTTCGACGAGATGCCGGACGGCCTGATGAGGGGTGGGCTGCTTCTCGATCTCCTGGCGGAGTTGATGAAGCGACTTGGCAGCCTTGATCCGCTCCAGCTGCTGTGCACGGCTCAGGGGTATGACCATGTCAGGTGGGACAAGGTTATACCAGCTCTCCAAGGAGCGCCCAGAGAGCTCAGCTCCGTCGTTGAGCAGCATAGATCTTGTAATACCTCTCAAGAGAGGAATAACGTATTCAGAAATCGATTCTGCACTGTCATTTTTATAGCGAAAGCTTGACTCCTCCAGCTTCATCTTGAAAAACCATCCTGCAAGTTTCTCAAGATAGTCTGTCAGGGACTCTGCGCTGCTCCGCTCCTTCTGAAGCCTCTTGACACCATATTTGTTGATCAGGCCGCACAGCCCGATGGCTGTGCCCAGACAATCGACGAGGCTCCCCCCCTCCTCCTGGAACCAGGCTGCGGCGTGATCGCGGTTGAACGCTGCGTCCTCGCGTCCCTGTGTCAGCGTCTCGATCCAGTCCAGGAACGCATCGGCGTACTCGTGCCAGGCGGGAGACCTCACGATCCACCACTCTGTCGGGTCAAACCAGCTCTCTTCTGAGTCCCTGTACAGGCTACTTCCCTCCTCCTGAGTCTGCGCTCGTGGAGGCGCAAAGGGAGCTGCAATACATACTGTTCGCTCTTCAATATGATGAGGTTCGAGGAGCAGCAGCTCGTCCAGAGTCGCCAGGTCAATGAACCATGTCTCCTTGCCATCACCAAGATGCTGGTCCAGCTCGGCTCCTCGAATGTGACGCGCTTGTTGTTGGGCTTCGAGCCATTGCCCCATGAGCGTGCGTCCTGATCCTCCAGGCGCCACCCACCAGCTCAACCGTGTCCAGGGATTTTGAAAGATCAATGGAAAGCCAGGGATTCCAGTCTTAAGAGCCTTTAGATCGACTGGAGATGAGCCAGGCAGGTCTTCAAGGCGAAAGGCGGCAGACGAGCTGGGGGCTGGCCCCTTGGCCTGCTCCATCGCGTCCTCAAGATCGTCAGGTGTACACTTCAGGACCTCACGCAGCACGAGCTGCACCTCCTGGCGCTTTCGCAGCCAGCTGATCTCATCCCCCCTATCGATCTTTGAGAGCTTCACCCCAAGCGAGTTGGCTTGGATGGTCTCCCGCGCGGGCCAGTGTTCGTTGTCTCGCATCTGACGCGCCAGGTCCTGAAAGGACATGGGCTCCACCATCAGCTCTCTTAACCACCCCATGACAGCCTCCTCTGAAGGTCGTGTTGCTTCACCAGGAGAGAGGGTGGCCTCAACCTCGCCATCTGTCAATCAACAGCTAATCATTTGCTGATGATTTTCAATTCGACCAGACGCTTGCCTGCAACATCTGCTGGCTTTACCTTCAGCACAGACAGGTGGCCACCCGTCGTTCATGCTCTCTCTTCAACACTCAGAAGGAACAACAGGATGAAGACAAATAACAACAAGCCTAACGATCAACGATCCAACACTAAAAACCCTAACAATCCGGCACATAAGGCAGACCAGCGTAACCGTGAGGCCCAGCGCACTGACGGGAGACAGCCAACGCCTCCCTCCAACACCCCCAAGAACCGATAACGCCTGATCCTGCTTCGCTCCAGGATGCGAGCCTGGAGCGTGGCAGCTCATCCACAGACAGCGAAGCTGTCTGATGAGCCCCACGACCTCGACTTCACTCTGAGTAAAAAGATGACAAGATCACCTACAGCCAACGGGCCTTGTCCGCCAACTCGTCATGCATGAGCTGTTCTGTGAGATCCAAGCCTGCCTGATGGCGGCCTGGGCGGGGCCAGTCTTTCAAGCATAAAGCTGAATAAGTCTAGTGGTTTGTGGCCAAAGAGGCGCTCTGCTGCG
>CAUJGC010000583.1 GCA_963169075.1 Myxococcota bacterium | reverse complement strand
GTAGTCGAAGACGCGTACGGTGTTGGGGTGGTGGAGGGAGGAGGTGAGGAGGGCCTCGCGGCGGAAGCGCTCGACGAGGCTCTCGTCGGTGTGGAGCGAGGGGTTGAGGAGCTTGATGGCGACAGGCTGGCGGGAGGTGGCGTGTATGGCGAGGTAGACCGTGCCGAAGCCGCCTTTGCCGAGCCGCTTGATGATGCGGTAGTGGTGGGCGAAGGTGTCTCCGACGGCGGGGAGCCTGGGGAGGGCGGACCTGGTGGAGGGGACGCGCCGTCGGAGGGGTTGGGGTGGGTCGGGGCGCTGCTCTTGGGTCATGGGTGCCCCTGGGTGGGCTCAGTGCATCGTGCCGTCAGGGGATGGGGTCCCCTTGGCCTGGAGGGGGATGACGCCGAAGCGCTGCTCGAAGTGGTTGACGTTGTCTCCGAGCGCGGCGAGGAGTCGCTTGGCCTGGAGGGGGGAGAGGATGACGCGGGCGTTGACGCGGGCCTCGTCCCGTCCGGGCTGGATGAAGAGGAAGTCGAGGATGAACTCGGCCTCGCCGTGGGTGACCATGGCGAAGTTGGCGTAGGTGCCCTGGGCGATGCTCTCGTCAAGCTTGACGGCGAGCTGCCGCGGGGGCTGGGGTGGCTGGGGTGGGCCGGGGGGCTGCTGCGGGTCGCTCATTCTCTGGCCTCGTTGAGGTCCCACTTGTAGGGGGTGAAGGTGACGGCCTTGGCGCTGCGGGTGATCTCGGCGGCGTCGCCGTCGAGGTAGTCCGCGAGGAAGGTCTGGAGGGTCTGCCCTTCGCGCTCGAAGTCGCCGCGGAACCACTCGAAGATCTGGGAGGTGGCGACGGTCCTGGCTGCGGTGTCCACCTGGGTCTGCTTGCGGATGTAGTCTCTGGCGGCGCGGTCCATGACCTCATCCATGTTCATCTTGGTGAGGGCGTCGCGCTGGATGGGGGGGCAGGAGACGGCGGTGCAGTTGAGGACGAAGTGGATGCGGGGCTCCTGGAAGTCCTTGCGGATCTTCTCGTTCTCGATCTCATCCAGGGTCAGCTCCAGGCCGCCGATCTTGTGCTTGGGGGTCTTGAAGAAGGCGAAGTTCTCCAGGCCCGGGACCTTCTCGACGGAGGCGACGGGGTAGGCGTTGAGGATGCCGCGGATGGCGAGGGCGTTGTAGCCGTTGATCCAGAAGGCCAGGCGGCTGTCGCTGGAGAGCTTGGCGGCGTCCTTCTCTGCGACGGCGAGGAGGTAGGCGTCGAGCTGCTTGGTGGCCTCGGGGTCCTCCTTCCACTGCTTGTAGCGGACGAAGCCGTCCTCGGTGACGAACTTCTTGAGGAGGGCGTCCCAGGCGGCGTGGTCAAAGGAGGCGTCGGCTGCGGAGCCGCGGTCGGGGGTGCCCTCTTTGGGAGGCACGGCGCCGGTGGTCTCGGCAGGGGCGGTGGTGGGCGCGGCGGCGTTCTGGGTGTTGCCCTGGGTGTTGCCAGCGGGCTGCTCGGGCGCGCTGTTGGAGCAGGCGGCGAGGAGCAGGAGGGCGGCGAGGGCGATGAGGGGGTGGGTCAGAGCGTAGCGAGGCATGACTCTCTCCAGGCAGGCAGCGGACGTCTACGTCAGGCGCGACGTCCGCCACCTTAGCGCAAGAGCGCCGCCGGGAGCAAGGTCAGGCGGGGAGGCGCTGGATGTGGGCGCCGAGGGCGCGGAGCTTCTCGTCGATCCGCTCGTAGCCGCGGTCGATCTGGCGGATGTTGTAGATGGTGCTGGTGCCCTGAGCGGCGAGGGAGGCGATGAGCATGGCCATCCCGGCGCGGACGTCGGGCGACTCGAGGGTGGCGCCGTAGAGCTGGGCCGCGCCGACGACGACGACGCGGTGGGGGTCGCAGAGGATGATGCGCGCGCCCATGGAGATGAGGTAGTCCACGAAGAACATGCGCCCCTCGAACATCTTCTCGAAGAAGAGGACGGTGCCCTTGGCCTGGGTGGCGACGGTGATGACGATGGACATCAGGTCGGTGGGGAAGTGGGGCCAGGGTGCGTCGTCGATCTTGGGGATCTCGTTGTGGAAGTCGTAGCGGACCTCCATGGCCTGGTCGGCGGGGACGAAGATGGAGGAGTCGGGGCGGGTCTCGAAGGTGACGCCGAGTCGGTTGAAGACCATCTCGATCATGCGCATGTGCTGGACGGGCGCGTTGAGGATGGTGATGGCGGAGCCTGTGACGGCGGCGAGCCCGATGAAGGAGCCGACCTCGAGGTAGTCGGTGCCGATGGTGTGCTCGGCGCCCCAGAGGGACTTGGCGCCGTGGATGGTGAGGACGTTGGTGCCGATGCCCTCGATGCGTGCGCCCATGGCGACGAGGAGGTTGCAGAGTCCCTGGACGTGGGGCTCGCAGGCGGCGTTTCGGAGGACCGTGGTGCCCTTGGAGAGCACGGCGGCCATGATGATGTTCTCGGTGCCTGTGACGGAGGCCTCGTCGAGGAAGATGTCGTTTCCGCGGAGGTCCTTTCCGACGACGGTGTAGCGGTGTCCGTCCCACTGCACGTCAGCGCCGAGGCTGGTGAAGCCGAAGAAGTGGGTGTCGAGGCGTCGTCGTCCGATGACGTCGCCGCCGGGGGGCGGGAGCTGGACCTTGCCCATGCGGCTGAGGACGGGTCCGGCGAAGAGGATGGAGGCGCGGACGCGTGCGCAGAGCTCCACGGGCAGCTCGGTCGTGGTGATGTTGGCGTTGCAGACCGAGAGGGTGTGGTCGTCGAGCCACTGCGCTTCGCCGCCGAGGGCTTGCAGGACCTCGACCATGACCTCCACGTCGCGGATGCGCGGCATGTTGCGGAGGGTGATGCGCTCGTCGGTGAGGAGCGTGGCGGCGAGGCAGGGGAGGGCTTCATTCTTGCTGCCAGCAGGTCGAACAGAGCCGGAGAGGCGGTGTCCGCCTTCGATGACAAACTTTTCCATCCGTGGAGTCTCCTGGTGATGTTCAGGCGCGGGTGGTGCCTGTAGCGCGGCGTGATGCGCCGCGGGGCCGCAGCGTCCTGCTGGGGCCCCGCGGCGTGCAGGGTTCAGGCGTCGTCGTCGTCGTCGCCGTCGTCCTGGCTCTCGGCGTCGTCGTCGTCGTCAGCGTGGTCGTCGTCAGCGTGGTCGTCGTCGTGGGCCTGGGGGTCGGCGTCGTCGTCGTCCTCGTCGTCCTCGTCGGGATCGGGGTAGCTCTCGAAGAGGCCGGCCTTCTGGGCGGCCTCGATGTACTCGTCCCAGATCTGGCGCGCGACCGCGGTCTTGTCGATGCCCTCAGGAGCGACGCGGATGTCCAGCTCGTAGAGGGTGATGTCGAAGCGGATGCGGTGGAAGGTGCTGTGGTCGATGAGATAGCTCGCGAGGAGGTCGCGGATCTCGTGGGGCTGGATGTTGAAGCGGCGGGCGATCTCTCGCGGGCCCTGCTTGCGGTAGTTCTGGTTCTCGTCGAGGCCCAGGTGGAAGGCCGCGAAGAGGAGGAAGGGGTCCACGCGGCGCTTGTTGCCGCCGCGTCGTCGCCGCTTGTTGCCCTGCCCGGCCTGCTGGGGGCTCTGGGTGCTGGCGCTCTGGCCGCCCTGGGGGGGACGCGCGCCCTCGGGGCCGCTGCCCTTACGGCGACGTCGTCGTCGTCGTCGTCCGTTGCCGCCGGGGTTCTGCGCGTTGTTTCCGCTGTCCTGCTGTCGATCCATGGAGCCTCATCCCTCCCTGGTAGGGGCTGGGTTGGTGATGGTGTTGGCGTGTGCTGCGCTGCGCCGGATGTCTCGGGCTCAAGGGGCGCCTGGCCCATCCGTCCCTCTCGGGGCGTAACCCATGATGCGAGCGGTCCTCGCGGCAGGGTAGAGCGTGTAGGAGAGAGACACACATGGGTTCAGGGTGGGGAGCCGTAGAGGCTGCGGGTGCCATGCATCCGCTGGAGGAGCCACGCTGCGCTGCTGAGGGCAGGGGCCCGACGTCACCCGGTCAAAAGGCGACTCCCCCGGGATCACTCTGGAGCGATCACCGCGGGGGAGTGTAGCCACAAAAATCGTCTGGATGCAACGGCTTTTCGGGCGCCCCCCCGGGGGCGTAAGCTCCGGGCTCGGGCAAAGCCCGGCCCGGAGCACCGCCCCCGGTCCCTCCCGTGACGGGGGGACACCGACGGGTCGCTGGGGGCGGCGGGGGTCGGGGGGGCGTCTGCGCGGCCCTGGGGGCCGCGGGCGACCGGGGGGAGCGGGGCGCGTCAGCGACGACTCGTCGGTGTCCCCCCGTCACGGGGGGGACCGGCCCCGTGCCGCCGCTGA
>CAUJGC010000582.1 GCA_963169075.1 Myxococcota bacterium | reverse complement strand
AGGGCTGGACGTTACGGCCCGGGGGGGGTCAGCGGCCCAGGAGGGTGAAGAAGCGGAGGAAGCGTGCGGTGGCTTCGGGGTCGGGTGGGAGGAGGAGGATCAAGGCGAGGGTGGGGGTGAGGGCGGCGGCGAGGGCTGCGGTGCGTCGGGCGTTCGGGGCGGAGGTCTGGGCGAGGGGGAGGAGGAGGGTGGAGGCGGCGAGGGTGGCGAGGGCGCCGTAGAGGAGGAGGGCGAAGAGGGTGTCGGGGAGGTGGAGGGTGTTGGGTGGGACGAGGCCGCGGGTGAGGAAGGGGAGGGCGACCTCGGAGAAGGGGTGGTGGAGGTCTTCGGGGAGGTGGGGGAAGGTGGCGGCGAGGGGTGCGGTGAGGAGGAGTGCGGGGAGTGCGGCGGCGGCGAGGAGGGTCCTGGCGAGGAGGGGTCGTCGCGCGTCGAGGGCGTCGAGGCCGTAGGCGGCGAGGAGTCCGAGTGCGGGGACGACGTTGGTCATGTAGCGTGCGCTGATGGACCAGCCGCCGCGCCACTCGCCAGCGAGGGAGGCGAGGTAGAGGGTGAGGAGGGCGGTGGTGGCGAGGGCGAGGGCGGCGTCGAGGCGTCGGTGACGTTGGTGGATGGCGAAGGCGAGGCCGAGGGGTGCCAGGGCGAGGAGGGGTGTGAAGAGGAGGAGGCCGTTGGCGGGGTCGATGAAGAGGTCGAGGGCGGTGGCGGGGTCGGGTGGGTGGAAGCCGTGCCAGGAGGCGGCCATGCGGTCGCGGAAGGCGGGGGTGAGCATGAAGGCGTAGGCGGTCTGGAGGGGGCCGCCGAAGGCGAGGGTGTGGTAGAGGGCGGTGAGGGTCGCGGGGAGGGCGACGCCCAGGGCGAGGGCGGGGAGGTGGCGTCGCTGGCGGAGCCAGGCGCGTGGTCCGGCGTCGTCGTCGGGCTGCCTGGGGGCTGTGCCGCGGAGGAGGGCGTAGGCGAGGAGGAGGAGGAGGGGGAGGACGGCGCTGTACTCGGCGGCGACGGCCCAGCCGCCGAGGAGCCCGCCGAGGGCGTAGGCGGCGTGGGTGAGTGCGGGGCGGGTGGGGTGCTGGGGGCGGGCGTGGAGGAGGAGGAAGAGGGTGGTGAGGGCGCCGGTGGCGAGCTGGTGGCTGGTGAAGAGGAGGGCGTAGGCGTAGGAGGGCGAGCCGAGGGTGAGGGTCCAGTAGGTGGCGCGGGCGACGGCGGCGCTCTGGAGGCCGCGGCGGAGGCCTGCGTAGAGGAGGAGGGCGAAGGCGAGGAGGGGGAGCTGGAGGGAGAGGCGGCAGACGCGGATGAGGTCGTGTCGGTCGGGGGTGTGGCCGAGGAGGGGGGCGAGCTTATGGAAGAGCCACCAGGCGGGTACGGCGAGGGGTGCGACGCCGGGTGACTTGGCGGGGTAGAGGAGCTGTTCGGGGTGGGTGGTGGGCTCGTCGGGGCGCCGGGGGCGTCCGGAGAGGTCGGTGGTGCGGGTGGGCCACTGTTGGATGACGTCGTTGATGTAGAGGTGTCCGAACTCGGCCATCGCGCGGGTGCTGTAGGCGCGGGTGACCTCGTTGGGGTTGTCGAGGCGGTAGCGTCCTGTGGGTCGGTCGTAGTAGGGGTAGGGGAGGAGGAGGAAGGCTGCGGTGAGGAGGCCGACGCCGAGCAGCTCCCGTCGGGTGAGGGGGGTCATGGGGCAGGGCACTCCGCTTCACAGGCGGGGTCGCCGTCGCAGAGGCGTGGGATGAGGAGGCGGTAGGTGCCGTCTTCGGTGGTGCGGGTGGAGCCGAGGGACCAGGGTCCGCGGGGTGAGTCGAGGCGGAAGAGCTCGATCTTGGCGTTGGCGAGGGGGCGTTGGTCGGGGTCGAGGAGGGTGCCGTAGGCGACGGAGGGGTGGAGGGCGCAGAGGTTGACCTCCTGGGTGACGGTGGCGCGGATCTGGACGCGGACGGGGGGTGAGCTGGCCCAGCCGGACTCGACGGGCGGGGTGGCCTGGAGGATGTACTCGCCGGGATCGACGAGGGCCTCGAAGGCGCCGGAGGGGTCGGAGATGGCGGTGGTGTTGCGCTGTCCTGTGGAGGGCGCGCCGTCGTTGAGGCCGAAGAGGCTGATGTTCTGGAGGGTGATGCGGGTGCGTCCGGGGAGTGGCGCTGCGGCGTCGGCGGTGCGGATCTGTCCTCGGACGCGGGTCTTGGGTCGGAGGCGTAGGTTCCAGGCGTCGAGGTCGAAGAGTGTGCCCGGCGGGGTGACCTCGCGCTCGGGTGCGGCGGTGAGGGCGGAGCCGGAGTCGATGGGGGGGATGGCCTGGACGGTGTAGGTGCCGGGCTGGAGGGCGAAGGCGAAGCGTCCCTGGTCGTCGCTGACGGCGTCGGCGCTGAAGCGGGTGGTGATGTTGGGGGTGCTTGGGTTGGAGAGGTCGCTCTGGGCGAGGACGCGGACGCCGGGGACGGGGTCGCCGTTGATGTCGAGGGTGCGTCCTTCGACGCGTCGCCCGCTGGGGAGGGTGGGGCCGAGGGAGAGGGTGCCGAGCTCGACGCTGGCGCCGAGGACCTGGAGGTCGTTGACGAGGATGCGGGGGAGCGCGGGGGTGATGGCGGGGTCGGGTGAGACGGCGAGGGCGTAGGCGCCGACGTCGGGTCTGAGGAGGAGGGTGAAGGTGCCGTCGTCGGCGGTGGTGGTGGTGGTGGAGACGACGCGCTGGTCGGGTCCGACGGCCTCGACGCGGGCGCCGGGGACGGGTGCGTCGCGGTTGAAGGACTGGTCGAGGTAGATGATCTGTCCGCGGACGGTGATGGCCTCGGTGAGCGGTGGGATGATGACGTTGTGGAGGGTGTCGCTCTGGACGGGGAGGCCGAGGACGGTCTGGGGGGGGAGGGAGGTGTCTGTGGGGAGGGCGTTGATGTCGTACCAGCCTGGGGGGACGCGGACGAACCAACCGCCGGAGGGTGTGGCGAGGGCGTCGAAGCGGAGGGCGCGGTCGGGGAGGGCGGGCTGGCGTCGGGTGAGGATGAGGCGGGCGGCGAGGTTGCGGGGTGGGGTGCCGTCGAGGCGAACGCTGCCCTGGAGCTGCTGGGGTGAGGCGAGGCGGAGGTCGGGGAGTGGAGAGCCTGCGCGGAGGGTGACGGCGGGGAAGTGTTCGGGGCCGAGTCCGTCGGCTTCGAGGGGGGTGACCTCGACGCCGACGATCTCCTGGATGTCGGTGTCTACGACGCAGAAGCCGGCTTCACAGCGGAGGGGGTCGGGGCAGGCGTCGGAGGTCTGGCAGAGGCTGATGGGTCGTTGGGGCTCGGGTTCGGGGAGGTCGAGGGTGCAGGCGGCGGCGAGGGTGAGGGTGAGGGCGAGGGTCGCGCGGCGGGTGAGGGGGCGTGGTGTGGAGGGGGTCACAGGCACTCTCCCTCGAAGCGGATGAACCAGGTGTAGGAGTCGGCGAAGGCGTCGTCTCCGATGGGCTCGGGGGCGTCGACGAAGCGGGCCTGGCGGTCGGTGACGAAGACGGAGAGGGGGACGCGGTCCGCGAGGCGCCACTCGGGGGCGCAGGGGTCGATCTCGAAGGAGGAGCCGTTGTAGAGGTTGAAGAGGCCGCGGTAGAGGGGGATGGCGCCGATCTGGGGTGCGACCTGGTCGTAGGAGAGGAGGTTGTCGCTGGAGAACCAGATGACGGTGAGGAGCTCGTTCTCGTTGATGTCGAGGAAGGGGTCGATGGAGAAGCGCTGGGGTGTGCCCTCGTTGCGGAGGATGACGACGTCGCGGGTGGCGGGTGAGGTGAACTCCTCGCTGATGACAGGGGGGTAGTTGGGCTTGGCCTCCTCGACGGGGAGGGCCGGTCCGAAGGGGCAGGCGGTGAGGAGGAGGGTCGCCGCGAGGAGGAGGGTGGTGGTGAGGGGTCGGGGCACGGGGTCAGAGCTCCGGTTCGCCGCTCTCCTTCTCCCGCTCCAGGTAGCGGAAGATGGTCCGGGGATCGACGCCGAGGTCGCGGGCGGTCTTGGTGCGGTTGCCGTTGTTGCGGGCGAGGATCTCGTGGACGTAGCGTCGCTGGAAGCGCTCGCGTGCGTCGTTGAGGTTCATGACCTCCTCCAGATCTTCGGGTTGGAGGTCGAGGTCGGCGGGGGTGAGGAGGGCGCGGTCGGAGAGGATGACGGCTTTTTTGATGCGGTTCTCGAGCTGTCGGATGTTGCCGGGCCAGGCGTACTTCTTCATGGCGATGGCGGCTTCGGGGGAGAAGGTCTTGGCGCCGACGTGGAACTCCTCGCAGAAGCGCTTGAGGAGGTAGTTGCCGATGAGGACGATGTCGTCGTCGCGCTCGCGGAGGGGCGGGAGGTGGAGGGTGACGACGTTGAGACGGTAGAAGAGGTCTTCGCGGAAGCGTCCGTCGCGGACCTCTTCGTCGAGGCGCTTGTTGGTGGCAGCGACGACGCGGATGTCGATGCTCTCGGGGCGGGTGTCTCCGACGCGGGTGACGACGCGCTCCTGGAGGACGCGGAGGAGCTTGACCTGGAGGTTGAGGGGCATCTCGCCCAGCTCGTCGAGGAAGATGGTGCCCTTGTGGGCCTGGTGGAAGCGTCCGGGTTTGTTGGCGATGGCGCCGGTGAAGGCGCCTTTGACGTGTCCGAAGAGCTCGGATTCGAGGAGGTTCTCGGGGATGGCGCCGCAGTTGATGGTGATGAAGGGTCCGCTGGCGCGCTCGGAGCGGTTGTGCAGCTCGCGGGCGATGAGCTCCTTGCCGGTGCCGGTCTCGCCCTGGATGAGGATGCTGACGGGGGTGGCGGCGACGCGTTCGATCTTGCGGAAGATCTCGCGCATGGCGTCGCAGGCGCCGATGATCTCTCCGAAGCGGAGGTCCGCGAGGCGTCGGTTGAGGAGCTGGTTGTCGAGGCGGAGGGCGTTGAGGAGGAGGGCGTTGGCGATGAGGAGGGAGGCCTGCGCGGCGAAGATGGTGAGGAGCTCGAGGTGCTCCTGGGTGAAGAGGTTGGCGACGTTGCTGTTGCCGACGTAGAGGACGCCCATGAGGGCGCCTTTGTCGAGGAGGGGGACGCACATGACGGAGCAGAGGCTGAGGTTGATGACGGACTGGGAGGCGTTGAACTCGTCATCCTGGAGCGCGTCGCTGACGATGAGGGGTCTTCGGGAGCGGAGGACCTTGGTGATGATGGAGTCGGAGACCTGGGCGAGGGCGTTCTGGACGTTCTCGCGGTGGAGGTTGCGGGCGACCTTGACGGCGAGCTGCTCGCCCTGCTCGACGAGGATGAGCATGCCTTTTTCGGCGCGGGTGATCTCGATGATGTGGTCCATGAGGGCTTCAAGGACGTCTCCGAGGTCGTTGCGCTGGAGGAGCTGCTCGCTGAAGGCGACGAGGCGTCGGAGCTGCTCCATGGCCTGTCGTCCGTCGCGCGCGGGGCCGCGCTCGGGGGTCTCGCTGCGCTGGGGCTGGGGTGGGGTGAGGAGGTTGAAGGTGAGGAGGGTGTGTCCGAGGCGGATCTCGTCGCCGTGCTCCAGGGTCTTCTTCTTGGTGGTCTTGCCGTTGATGAGGACGGGGGCCTTTCGGCTGACGGCCTTGAGGGTGAAGGTGGAGCCGTCGAAGTGGAGGACGGCGTGGCTCTCCTCGATCTCGGGGTCGCGGATGCGGACGTCGTTCTCCAGGCCGCTGCCGATGGAGGTCATGCTCTTGTGGAGGGTGACGGTGGCGAAGTCCTGCTGGCCGGGCTTGCGATAGACGAGGGTGGGCATGGGGGAGGGCTCCGGGGGTGTGGTGCGTCAGAAGGGCCAGGCCAGGCGGAGGAGCGCGCCGGAGAGGTCGGTGTCTGCTGGGGCGGCGACGTCCGGGGTCGCGTCGGGAGCAGGCGAGGACCAGAGGTCGATGGCGACGCGGGGGGCCGCGTCGTCGGTTCGCCGTGAGAGCTCGGGTGGGGGGGCCTCCAGGCGTCGGAGCTGTACGGCCTCCGGCTCCCAGGCGTAGAAGGCGTCTGCGATGCCGAGGGCGACGACGCCGAGGAAGATGTAGAAGGAGGCGATCTGGATGTTCTGGGCGGTGTCCGCGACGCGTGCGTCGCTGGGCGTGTAGAGTCCGCTGGAGCCGCGGAGCTGCTCCACGACGACAAAGGAGGTGATGTTGGTCGCCAGGGCCAGGGCCTCTCCGACGAGGAAGAGCCACCCGCGGACCTCCTGTCCGTTCTGGAACTGGCCGAGGGGGGGGAGGAGGTTGAGCCAGGCGGGGTGCTCGACGACCTCGCGCTGGATGTAGACGATGCTGGAGGGGCCTTCGCGGGGCTCCTCGACGGGGCGGAAGAGGTCGGGGTGTGCGGCGCGGACCTCCTGGAGCAGCTCGACGGCCTGGGGTGGTGAGACGCTCTCGATGAAGGTGAAGTCGGGTTGGCGCTTGAGCAGCTCCAGGAAGGCGGCCGCGGCGGCCTCGCGCTCGCTGGGTGACTTGAGGAGGAGGCCCATGCCGAGGAAGCGGAAGAGCTCGGCCTGGGCGCCGGGGGAGAGGGTCTGGAGGGCGTCGGGGCGCTCGACCACGGGCTTGAGGCGTTGGACGATGCCCTCGTAGTCTCCGAGCACGAAGGCCTCGCGGGCGTCGTCCAGCCTGGCCGCAGCGTCCAGGGCTGGCCCGCTGCCTGCGCCGGGGGGCTCCTGGGCGGCTGGCGGGCTGGCGCTCAAGCTCGCCGCCACCCCGAGCGCGGCGGTCAGCAGGAAGCGGGCTGTTCTGGAGGAGCGAGGACCTGTCTGCATGCACGTCGTCCCATCGTCATGTCCGCAGGTCGCACCCTAGCACCGGAGGTGGGTCGGGGGCAAGTGCCCCCCCCGGGGGCGTAACGTCCAGGCAACGCCTGGACGAACGCCCCCGGTCCCCCCCGTGACGGGGGGACACCGACGGGTCGCTGGGGACGGTGGGGGGCGCAAGCGCTCCACACCGCCTCCTCGCGAGGCGTGGGAGGTGGCGCAAGCGCCTCACACCGCCTCCTCGCGAGGCGTGGGAGGTGGTGTGAGGCGCTTGGGGTGGCTCCCACGGGTGACGAGGAGGCGGTGTGAGGCGCTTGGGGTGGCTCCCACGCCGGTCTCAGAAGGCGGTGTTGATGACGTGGGTCTTGCCGGCTTCGAGGCGGATGTCTTTGTACTGGTGGGAGCGGCCACCGGAGAGGACGGAGACGCGGACGAGGCGCTGGGGTTCGACGGTGTCGAGGATGGGGACGCTGATGGGGACGTTGGGGACGCCATCGGAGCGGATGGGCTGGTTGCTCTGGGCGTCGAAGACGAGGATGGTGGCCTTGGGGTCGGCGCTCTCGACGCGGAGCTGCGCGGGTCGCCAGCGGAGGCGGATCTGGTGATCGACGCGGTCGGAGTCGGGCGGGAGGGTGAGTCGTAGGGTGGTGGTGAAGCAGGCCTCGTGGGTGACCTCGGCGCGGAGTCGTCCTTCGCGGGGGAAGGGGACGCGGACGCCGCGCTTGACCTCGGCGTCGGTGAAGGTGCGTCCGCCGAGGTTCACGGCGGCGTTGGGTGGGTAGATGCTGAGGGTGACGGTGATCTCCTGGGCGGGCGGCGCGTCGGGCGGTGCGTCGGGGAGGTCGGCGCCGCGTCCGGCGTCGGGGGTGGGGTCGGGAGGGCGT
>CAUJGC010000581.1 GCA_963169075.1 Myxococcota bacterium | reverse complement strand
AGCGCACGACGCGCTCTACCTTGCTGCGCTATGAGCCTGCTGTCGAGCCCCCTCAACCCTCTCCTGGCCTGCGAGGCGCCGCCGCTGAGCGACGCGCCGCCCGCTGCGCGCGCCGCCCTCCTGGCGCTCCACCCCCACGCCAGCCCCGGCTGGAGCGTCTCGACCCCCGCCTGCGCCGCCTGGCGCGCAGGCGACGCGCTCCTCCTCGCCTTTCCCACGCCCGACGCCGCCACACGCCACCGCACCGCCCTCCGACACCTCGGCGCCCCCGACCCCCTCGCCGCAGGCGGTGACGCCTCCTCCAGCTGGCTCATCGCCCAGGCCCCGCCCGACGCGCCCCTCCTCGCCATCCGCTGGCCCCACCTCACCCCGGCGGCCCGGCGCGAGACGCTCGCGCGCCTCGGCGCCGCGCTCGCCGCCCTCCACGCCCGCTGCCGCGCCTCCCGGCACGGCGCCCTCGACGCGGGCGGCCCCTCCTTCCTCGCCTGGAACACCCTCCTGACCCGACGCCTCGATCACCTCCGCCCTGCCGTCGCCGCCGCCCCCGCAGGACGCGCCCAGAAGGCCGCCCACGCCGCCCTCGACGCCCTCCGGCGCGAGGTCCGCCACGTCCACCCCAGCGTCGGCGCCACCCTCGTCCTCCGCAGCTTCCAGCCCGATCTCCTCGCGCTCCCCGACGACGCGCCCCCCGCCCTCCTCGGCGCCCTCGATCTCTCCCGCGCCGAGCTGGCCCCTGGAGAAATCGACTTCGGCCCGCTCCTGTGGTTTACCTGCATCGAAGGCGACGATGGGCTCATCGACGCCTTCTATGAGGGCTACGGCCTCGCCAGGACCATGGACGTGCGCCGCCGGGAGCGCGTCTACCGGGCGCTGGCTGCCCTCGACTGGATCGCAGGCGCCGCGCGCAACCCCCACGCCGCGCGCCTCCTCGCGCGCTACGACGACGCCTGCGCGCGCGGGCTCGACCTCGCGCCGTGAGGCGCGACCGCAGCTCCCTCGGCTCATGGACACCGGATGAAATCGACGCGCGACCCCTCCAAGCCCTCCCGACCTC
This sequence comes from Myxococcota bacterium, assembly GCA_963169075.1. Lineage (GTDB taxonomy): Bacteria > Myxococcota_A > Bradymonadia > Bradymonadales > CAUJGC01. Next base: position 4,276 of record CAUJGC010000581.1, on the reverse strand, counting down.
GCCTCGGCCCCCCCGACTTCGGCGCCCTCTCCGCGCACGCCCTCGAAGAGCTGCGCGCCATCGTCGAGGCCGCCGCCGATGTCGTCCCCACCGCCATGCTCAGCGAGCTGGCCGCCCTGGAGCTGGCCGAGGCCGGCGTCGTCGTCCGCCTCGATGACGACCTCCAGCGCGTCCACATCCCCGAACACCTCGCCGTCGCCGCCCTCGCCCCCACCGGCGCCGTCCCGTGCCGCCTCCCCCTCCTCCTCCACGGCCTCGACGACGACGCCCGCGACGCCGTCGCTCGCCGCGTCCCCGAGCCCCTGATCACCACCCTCACCCAGCCCACCTCCCTCGGCCACGTCCTCCTCTCCCTCCCGCCTGCCGCCATGGAGCGCCTCTGGGCCATCGTGGACTCCGGCGGCTATCTCACCTTCGAGCCCGGAGAGGAGGGCGAGCCCGCGTCGCCTGAGCTCCGGGCCCTGGAGGAGCGCGCGCTCCTCCTGCCCACCCCCCACGACCGCCGCGTCCCGGCGGAGGTGCTGCGGGCGCTCCTGGAGGGGCGCCTGCTGCGCCAGCTCCAGGCGCTCCAGAGCGCGTGGCGCCGGGTGTGCCGCGGGCGGCGCCATGACAACCTCGTGATGTTCCCCTTCCACGCCGGGCGCGTCCTGGCCGACCTGGGAGAGCTGCTGCTGGATCGCCCCGCCTGGCCCCTGGAGGAGCTGGGCGTCGCCCTCGGCCTCCACACCCAGGAGGTGCCGGTGGACGCGCTGGTCGATCTGGCCGAGGTCCTCAGCATCGCCCGGCGCCGGGGGCAGAGCTGCTCCGCCGGGGTCGCCCTCCGGGTCCAGCGCCGCTACCAGCAGTGGCGCGCCCTCAGCGAAGCCGAGCGCATCCAGCGCCTCCTCGACGCCCTCCTCCAGGGCGCGCCGACCTCGCCGCTGGAGGCCCCGCTGGCGGCGCTCCTCGGCGCCCCCGATCCCACCCTCCACCCCGAGCACGACGAGCAGGACACCTCCGGCTGGGGCGCCCTCCCGCCCCACGTCGTCGCCGCGATGGACCCCAGCGAGATCCTCGCGGGCTACGCCTACGGCCGCGACTTCGCGCGCCTCCTCATCTACCAGGCCCTCGCCTCGCTGGAGCCGGGGCACCTCTACCCGCTGGAGGCGCTGACCGCGGTGGCGCAGCACGCCGCCGACGCCGCCCGGACCTTCTCGCGCCTCGCGGGGCTCCTCTACGGCCCCACGCCGCCGCCCCCCACCCCCGAGGCCGCCGCCCAGGCCGTCCTCGCCTGGGTCCGGGCCGTCGCCCAGCCGCTGGGCTGGGCCGTGCTGGAGGAGGAGCGCCCCGCCGCCGAGGCGCCGCTCCCCGCGCCCGGGCGCCGGGACGAGGCCACGCTCCCCCTCTTCGATCTGGAGGCCCGGACCCCCCAGCCCCTCCCCGCGCCCGCCGCCGCCCAGGCCCACCGCGCCTGGGTCCGCATCGTCCAGCCCTGGCCTGCCGTCGACGCCCACCTCCTGCGCGGCTTCGCAGAGGAGCTGGGGCGCGACGGCGAGGGGCTGCTGGAGGGGCTGCTCGCGCCGTGGGGGGAGGGGAGCCTGGCGTCGGCGGACGCGGCGCGCCCCTGGCGGCGCGCCGACGCCGACCCCCACCCCTGGAGCGAGGCGCTGGAGCGGGTCCTCGCGGAGGGCCTGGACCCGCGGCTGGTCCCTGCGCTCCGGCACCTGGACGCCTCGCTGCGCCGCGCCGCCTGCGCGCTGGAGTGGAGCGAGATCGGCTACGACGCCATCGCCCACGCCTTCGCGGAGCTGCTGCGCGGCCGCCGGGCCGAGCGCGACCGCAGCGCGCTGCGTCGCGCCTTCCTGGCGCTGGACGCCCTCTGCGTCGGCCTCCGCGCCCAGGGCATCCGACCGGGCTTCCGCGCGGTGGAGGTCCGCCAGCGCCTCGAAGGGCCGATCCTGCGGGCCGAGTCGGTCGAGCACGCCATCCGCTCCTTCCAGGGTCGTGTCCCCCCCGCCGAGCTGCTGGCCGCGCGCCCCGAGCTGGCCCTCAAGGGCGCGCTGCGGGTGGTGGGCGTGGACCGCGAGGGCTCCATCGCCCGGATGATCCCGCTGGACCCCGACGCCGCCGCGCGGCTCGGGGCGCTGGCGGTGCGGCTGGACCCCCGCCCGCTCTGCTTCCTCCGGGTCGGGGACACGCTGGACGCCACGCTGGTGCGCTACGGCGAGGTGGGCTGGCTCTCGCAGCTCCGCTGGCTCCTCCCCGAGCCGCTGGCTGCGCTGCGGCCCCCCGCGCCCCGCGAGGCGAATAAAGCAGAGCAGCGGCGGCCTTCCCTGGATTGACACGGCGCGTCGCCGCGCTTAGCATAGCCCTCCACAACTCGGTTGAGTCGGGGGACCGCTCCACAGCCGCGAGTACGAGATAGAGCAGCTATGATGGACACTCCTGGGCAACGCCTCGGCAAATACACCCTGATCAAGAAGCTGGCGATCGGCGGCATGGCCGAGATCTGGCTCGCGGAGCAGACCGGCCCCGCAGGCTTCCACAAGCAGTGCGTCATCAAGCGCATCCTGCCCCAGCTCGCCACCGATCAGAAGTTCGTCGAGATGTTCCTCGACGAGGCCCGGCTCGCCGCCCAGCTTGAGCACCCCAACATCGTCCACATCAGCGATCTGGGGCACCAGGACGGGTCCTACTTCATCGCGATGGAGTACATCGACGGCGCCGACATCGACTACATGATCGAGCGCTGCGAGCAGCTTGGGGTCACCATGCCCCTGCCCATCGTGGCCCGCATCATCTCGGACGCGCTCAACGGCCTGGACTACGCCCACAACTACACAGATCGCGACGGGAAACCCGTGGGGCTTGTCCACCGGGATATCTCACCCCACAACATCCTCTTGAACCGCGCGGGCGTCGCCAAGATCGTGGACTTCGGGGTCGCCAAGGCGGCGACCAGCTCCAGCAAGACGCAGACGGGGGCGGTCAAGGGGAAGTTCGCCTACATGTCCCCGGAGCAGATCTCCAACCAGATCCTGGACGGTCGGTCGGACGTCTTCGCGATGGGGATCGTCCTCTACGAGATGGCGACGAACGCTCGCCCCTTCGGGGATGAGGGGGATCTGCTGGCGGTCACGGCGATCCTGACCCAGGAGCCGGTGAGCCCGCGGACGCTCAACGCGGCCTTCCCGGCGGAGCTGGAGCACATCATCAAGAAGGCCCTCGCGAAGAACCGCGAGGATCGCTACGCCTCGGCTCGCGACATGTCGCAGGCGTTGGAGCGCTTCATCGCCTCCTCGGGGCAATTTGTCACGACCTCGGATGTGGGGGCCTACCTGCGGGATCTCCTGAGCCCGTCGCCGTCCTTCCTTCAGGGGCAGGCGGCGCCGCCGCTGGCGCCGCGCTTTGACGGCGAGGACGGGCAGGGGACGGACATCACCCCGCCGCCCTCCAACATCACCTCCCAGCAGCGCCCTGTGGAGCCGTCTCCGCCGCCTTTTCCGAGCCCTGCGCCGACCCCGAAGCCGCCCGCTCCGGCGCCGCCCGCCGAAGGCGGCGGCAAGGCGGGGCTCTTTATCGGGATCGCGGCGGTCCTGCTCCTTCTGGGGGTGGGCGGCGGCGTGGGCGCCTTCTTCCTCTTCGGCGGGGAGGAGGGCGGGCGCTCCGGTCAGGTGGACACCGGCACCAACGGCGCCCAGACGACCCCCGATCCCAAGCCCGCCGAGACGAACGGCGGCGAGGAGCCTGCGGACCCGCCGGAGGCGGAGGAGACGGGCAGCGTGTCCATCAAGACGACGCCCTCGGTGACGGTCCTGCTGGACGGCAAGAAGAGGGGCGAGACGCCGCTGACGCTCAAGCTCCCCCCCGGCAAGCACAAGCTGACGCTCCGCGAGCGCAAGCTCTACTTCCGCCGCGAGGTCGAGGTCGAGGTCAAGAAGGACGCCACCGCCAAGGTCAACGAGACGCTGGAGCTGGGCGAGGCCAAGCTCAACGTCCAACCCGAAGACGAGAGCAAGGTCTGGATCAACGGCGAGGAGTTCAAGGGCAACCTCAGCCGCCCCATCAGCCTCGTCGCGGGTGAAAATGTTGTCAAAGTAAAGAACAATCTCGTAAACAAAGAGATCGAAAAGAAGCTCAAGGTCGAGAAGGGCGCGGTGGTGGTGGGGGAGTTCAACTTCTTGCAGTGAGCTGCCCGGCGCCCCCCCCGGGGGCGGGGAGGGCCCGGGGGCGGGGCCGGGGCCGGAGGCCCGGGCCGGCCCCCCCCCGGCCGCCCCCCCCCCCCCCCCCCCAGCCC
>CAUJGC010000580.1 GCA_963169075.1 Myxococcota bacterium | reverse complement strand
AGGAGGCCGCGGAGGCGGTCCTGCGGCGTCGGCGCGATCTTCTCCAGGGTGAAGGCGGTGGGGTAGGGGCCGTCGGGGGTGAGGCCGAGGAGGCGCTCGTCGCGCAGCGCCAGCTCGGGGAAGCGGGGGAGGAGCCTGGCGAGCGGGGGGCGCTTGATGACCAGGAGGACGGCGCGTCCGTGGAGGCGGAGGCCCGCCGAGACACGCTGGAGGAGGTGCCAGTGCAGCTCTTCGAGGTTGTCCTTGCGCCCGAGGCGCATGGCGTAGGGCGGCGCGGTGAGGACCGCGTCGGCGGAGCCCGGAGGCCAGGCCGCGTCATCGAGGCGCCTGAGATCCTGGCGCAGCGCCTCGACCCGAAGCTCCGGGAAGCGCGCGCCGATGGCGCCCAGGAGATCACCCTCGCCGGGGCAGGGGTCGATGAGGGTGCGGGCGCTGGCGTCGGCGATCCCCGCGAGGTCCGCGAGGGCGGCGAGGGCGTCGGGATCGAAGCGTGGGTGAGGGGGCATGGAGGTCACCGGCTGAAATTTTTTGCGCTGAACGTTTGACATTTGCCTCGCGGCTGCACATGATAGCAGGGCATGGATGTTCCGAGAGACGATCCACGCCACGGAACCACCCCAGCAACATCATCCATGACACACGCTAGAGGACGACACCATGGCCTTCCGTAAGATGACCCTCCCCGCTTTCCCTCCGCGCCTCTGGTCCCTGGCTGGCTATCCGGGCTCGGGCAAGTCCACCTTCGCCGCGCGGATGCGCGGGCCGATGGCCGTCGTGGACGCGGATCACCGCTTCACGGAGGTGCTGGACATGGTGCAGAAGGAGGTCTACTCGCTGAGCGACAACGCGGCGGACAACGTGAGCCCCGAGGCGATCACGCGCCTCCTGGTCGAGAACATGCCGGGCAGCGACGTGAAGACGATCGTGGTGGACTCGCTGACGGCGATCATCACGCCCCTGGTGGTCCAGGCGATGCTCGACAACGACAACGGCAAGAATACCAACATGGTGGCGTCCTTCAAGACCAAGGCGCTGGCGATGCGCCAGCTCCAGGACGCCGTGACGCGCTGGGGCTCGGACGTGCTGTGGATCTACCACCTCATGGACGCCCGCAACGGCAAGGCGAAGGAGATCACCCGCGCCTCGGTGAGCCAGACCGAGCTGGCGCGCCTGACCCGCTCCATCAACATGCAGCTCCAGATCGTGGAGGAGGGCGGCAAGAAGGGCATCCACATCGTGTGGGCGCGCCGGGGCCGCTCCGGCCTGACCCTCTGGGATGAGTCCGGCTCCTGGGAGAACATGCCCGAGCGCATCGAAGAGGCCGTCTACGGCGGCCTCTCCCGCGCCGAGCAGGACCAGATCGAGAAGGGCGAGCCCGAGGTCTTCCCCAACGCCGAGACGGCCGTCTCGTGGGCCTTCGAGCAGGGCGCCTTCGAGTCCCTGGAGCACGCCCGCAACGCCTACAAGAAGCTCAAGACCGACCGGCAGCCCCAGTCGGCCCGCGAGATGGCCGCCTTCTGGATCTCGGACGTGCAGGCCCGCATGACGAACATGACGCTCCAGACCGCCACCGAGCAGCTGGAGCAGACCGAGGCGCCGTTCTGAGGCGTTGAATAAAGCGTCGAAACAGGAGAGAACAGGCGTAGATTGGGTGCAATCTACGCCTGTTCTGCTTCTTGTTGAGGGTTTTTTCGGGAGCCTCCGGCGGCTGGGGGTAGCACCCCCAGACCCCCATCCACGCGGGAGGAGGCGGGGCTGGAGGCCGGCTGGGCCGAGGCGCTTGAGCCGTGTGGTGGGATGTGCGATACCTCCTGGCACGTGACGCCTGCTGCGCGTCACCCCAACCCTTTCGCTGGGGAGGTTATGAGACATCGGACCTTGCGCCGTGGGGCGCTCTTCCTGATCCTGGGGCTCGCGGTCGGGCTCGCGGCTTGTGATGATGAGCCGGCCAACAAGGCGGTCGGCGTGGAGGAGAACAACAGCTCATCCAACAACAGCCCGGTCAACAACAGCCCATCCAACAACGCGCCGGTCAACAACAACCCGGCGAACAACAACCCGGTCAACAACAACCCGGTCAACAACAACCCCGAGCCGGAGCCGATCACCCGGGACGCGGTGATCCAGCTGGAGCAGCTGACCGCGGTGGTGACCGACGGCGAGACGAGCGCGATCCGCTTCACCGTGCCCGAGGGCGCGGTGTCGGTGAGCATCTCGCTGGTGGGTGAGGACCGGACCTCGTGGGTCATCGCCGCCTGGGAGGACCCGAGCGGGGAGGAGCTGGTCTACGACGGCTGGGTGAGCCGCGATCCAGGGCAGGGGCAGCTCTGCCTCAGCTGCGCCAACCGGATCAGCGTGGCGACCGGGGCTTCGGCGGCGCTGGCGCCCAACAACCAGGACGTGACGCTGGTGCCGGGGCAGCACACGCTGCGGCTCTACGCCTTCACGGGCGGCGCCTTCCAGCCGGTGTCGCCGGCCAGCGGCGACGTCGAGGTGACGATCCACGCGAAGGTGCTGCCTGAGGTGCCGACCGAGGGCATCCTGGACCTGAACCTGCACTTCACGGGCGCGGGGGGCTGGGACGCCGAGAAGGCGCGCAACGACCCCGAGTTCCTGGCGGTGCTGGACGAGGTGCGGGCGCTCTACGCGCAGGTGGGCCTCTCGCTGGGGCAGATCACCTGGCAGGACATCGATCCGGCCTACCGCGTCATCGAGAACATCTTTCAGGACGACAGCGATCTGCAGGAGCTCTTCACCCAGTCGGAGGGGAACGTCGCCAACGCGGTCAACCTCTTCTTTGTGGAGGAGCTGGCGTTCGGCCAGGCCGGGCAGCAGGGCTTCGGGGTGATCCTGGGCGTGGCGGGGGGGATCCCCGGGCCGCCGCTGCTCCAGGGGACCACGCGGAGCGGGGTCGCCGTCGCGGTGGACTCGCATCGCGGGCTCAACGCGGCGCTCCACACGACCATCGCGCACGAGGTGGGCCACTTCCTGGGGCTCTTCCACACCTCGGAGCAGGATCTGGGCTTCGGGCCCCAGCTGCATGATCCGCTGGACGACACGCCCGAGAACGACGCGGACTACCTGATGTTCAACACCGGCTCGGGGAGCCTGCTCTCCCCCTGGCAGGGCCGGGTGATGCTCTCCAACCCCTGGGTTCGCCACGCGAGCACCGAGGAGCCCTGATATGTCCCACCGACCTCTTTATGCGCTCCTCTTGAGCGCTCTCCTTGTGCTCCTCTTCGCGGCGCCCGCCGCAGCGCAAGGCACCCCCTTCGAGCAGGTCCTCCAGGCGATGGACACGGTGCCCACGCGGGCGCAGCTGGACGCCGCCTTCCCTGACGCCTACGAGCGGCTGCTGGAGGCCTCCGCCGACGCCAGCCGCGATCCCTACGCCCGGGAGCGCGCGTTGAGCCTCCTCAGCGCCTACCCGTCGCCGCAGACGCGCAAGCACCTGATGGGGCTGGCGGCTGACGCGGACCCCGGAGTCAGGAAGCTGGCGGTCTACACCGTCGGGCGCACCTTCGGCGCTCCCGGCGACGCCGGGCTGGTGGGGTGGCTCCTGACCTTCCTCCAGGACGCCGATCCCCGCGTGCGGGATCACGCGGTGCGGGCGCTCCGCTGGGTGGATGATCCCTCGGCGGATGAGGCGCTCCTCGTCATCACCCAGCAGGGGGACGCGGATCTGGCGTCGCTCGCGCGGATCACCCGGGAGCGGCGAAAGCGGCGCCTGGGCGGGAGATGACGGGGTCCAGGGGTCGCTGACCCCTGGCCGCCGGGGGGGACCCCCCCGCAAAAAAAAAAAAAAAAAAAAAATATTTTG